>PIVK01000148.1 GCA_003354135.1 Rhodospirillales bacterium | reverse complement strand
CGCATCGGTTTCTATGTATGTATCTATGTATGTATGTATGTATGTATGTATGTATGTATGTATGTATGTATGTATGTATGTATGTATGTATGTATGTATGTATGTATGTATGTATGTATGTTAGCAGGATAACTCAAGATTGGGTAAACCGATTTTGATCAAACTTGGTACACGTATTGGATATCTGACTGGGAAGAAGTGATTCGATTTTTGTGATCATCGGTCAAAGGTCAAGGTCACAGCGAAAGGTCAAAGTTTCGGCCCCATGCTATTTAATAGGGAAAATTATTTTGAGGCCCCATATCATGGAATTGAGAGCAGATAGAGGTATAGTTTGTATTAAACACTAATATAAACTCATATATCAAGATTTAAAATATGAGATTACATTTGACCTTGGATGACCTTGAAAGGTCAAACTCAAGGTCAGCAACTTTAAATGGTCAATATCTTGAAAATGAGAGCAGATAGAGCTATGGTTCGTATGAAACACTAATATAAACCCATATATTAGGTCTTAAAATATCAGATTATATTTGACCTTGGGTGACCTTGAAAGGTCAAACCCAAGGTCACCAATTTTAAATGGCCAATATCTGGAAAACGAGAGCAGATAGAGCTATGGTTTGTATGAAACACTAATATAAACCCATATATGATGCTTTAACATATCAGATTAGATTTGACCTTGGGTGACCTTGAAAGGTCAAACTCAAGGTCACCAATTTTAAATGGTCAATATCTTGAAAATGAGAGCAGTTAGAGCTATGGTTTGTGTGAAACACTAATATAAACCCATATGATGCTTTACAATATCAGATTAGATTTGATCTTGGGTGACCTTGAAAGGTGAAACTTAAGGTCACCAATTTTAAATGGCCAATATCTTGAAAACGAGAGCAGATAGAGCTATGGTTTGTATGAAACACTAATATAAACCCATATATGATGCTTTAAAATATCAGATTAGATTTGATCTTGGGTGACCTTGAAAGGTCAATCTCAAGGTCACCAATTTTAAATGGCCAATATCTTGAAAACGGGAGCAGATAGAGCTATGGTTTGTATGAAACACTAATATAAACCCATATATGGTGCTTTAAAATATCAGATTACATTTGATCTTGGGTGACCTTGAAAGGTCAAACTCAAGGTCACACAATTTAAATAGCCAATATCTTGAAAATGGGAGCAGATAGAGCTATGGCTTGTATGAAACACTAATATAAACCCATATATGATGCTTTAAAATATCAGACTAGATTTGATCTTGGGTGACCTTGAAAGGTCAAACTCAAGGTCACCAATTTTAAATGGCCAATATCTTGAAAACGAGAGAATATAGAGCTATGATATGTATGAAACACTAATGTAAATCCATATATGGTGCATTAAAATATCAGATTATATTTGATCTTGGGTGACCTTGAAAGGTCAAACTCAAGGTCAGTAATTTTAAATGGCCAATATATTGTTAATGAGAGCAGCTACAGCTATGGTTTGTATGAAACACTAATATAAGTCCATATATCATTCTTTAAAATATCAGATTAGATATGATCTTGGGTGACCTTGAAAGATCAAACACAATGTCACCAATTTTAAATTAATGAAATCTATGTAAAGAGAAAATAGAGCTATGGTTTATAGTAAACACTAATTTATGAAGGATTAAAATATCATATTAGATTTGATCTTGGGTGACAATGAGACAAGATGGAGCCATGGTTTTTGTTAAATAGAAACATACATATAAACTAATTTATAATTGGACCTATATTACATTTAACCTTCCATGACTATTAAAGGTGATTTTCAGGTACGAGACCTCATTTTGCATGCTATATATCATGAGAATAATGGTAGATTTCAAATGCTGATTTGAACTTAACTTCGATATTTATTATTTGTTCAATGATTCGTTTAAAGAGAACACACATAGAGATGTTCATCTACCAAACTGCATGGGGGCGTCGCTGTGCTCTCTCCGAGCACTTGTTCTAGTT
>PIVK01000070.1 GCA_003354135.1 Rhodospirillales bacterium | reverse complement strand
GAAGACGCCACCGTCTGTGAAATCGTCGAAATCCCCGACGGTGCCGACATCAACGAACACTTCCACGCGGACATCGTTGCCGCCCTGGTCCCCGACGGCGGCACGGCGGTCGGGGGCGGCACCTGGGACGGCACGGCCTTCGGGCCGGTGCCGGTTGTCCTGCCCACCGTCGACGAGGCAAAGGCGGAGGCCGGGCGGCGTATCCTCGCCGTCGCGCCCGAGTGGGAACAGCGCAACATGACGGCGCGGTCCGTCGAATTGCTGCACAAGGGCGAGGCCGGCTGGACAACCGAGGAACGCGCGGAAGTGACGGCCATGGAAAGCGCCTGGGCGAAAATCACAGCCATCCGCGTGGCATCCGATGTGCTTGAGGCTGAAATCACGGAGGGCACCTACACGGGCGTCGTCGCCGACTGGCCCGGCTGGCCGGAGTAGGGAGCCTTAATCATGACCGCCCTGGAACGAGATCGGAATAATCCGGGTCGTTCCGTGACGCACCTTGGTATTATTCCGTGAACCGTCCTTTATTTCAAAAGGACGGAGCGGACCGTGACAAAGCGGAGCCGTCTCCCGGCTCCGGCATGGAGGGCGGCGGGCCGATGATGCTGCGTCCCTACCAGCAAGCGGCTGTCGAGGCGATCTATCGCTATTTCATGGCCAACAGCGGCTGTCCGCTGGTCGTCATGCCGACCGGCACGGGCAAAAGCATCGTCATCGGCGCCTTCGTCAAGGGCGCCCTCGAACACTATCCCGGCACGCGAATTCTGGTGCTGACCCACGTGCGCGAACTGATCCGGCAGAATTACGCCAGGCTGATCCGGCTTTGGCCCGAGGCCCCGGCCGGCATCTACAGCGCCGGGCTCGGCAGGCGCGACCTTGACGGCCGGGCCGTCTATGCGGGCATCCAATCCATTCACCGGAAGGCCGATGCCGTCGGCCGGGTGGACCTGGTCCTGATCGACGAGGCACACCTGATCCCGCGCAACGGCGACACCATGTACGGCAGGTTCCTGGCGGCGCTGAAGCGCCGGAACCCCTACGTCAAGACCGTCGGCTTTACCGCGACGCCGTTTCGCCTCGACAGCGGCCTGCTGCACGAGGGCGGCGGCGCGCTGTTCTCCGGCATCGCCTACGAAACCGGCATCGCCGAAATGATCGAGGGGGGCTATCTCTCCGAGGTCGTGCCCAAGGCGACGGACACCACGCTCGACGTCGCCGGCGTCGAGAAGCGGGGCGGCGAATTCATCGCCGGTCAGCTTGAATCCGCGGTCGACGCGGACGGGATCACCCGCTCGGCCGTCACCGAGATCGTCGCCGAAGGCCGGGACCGGAAAAGCTGGTTGTGTTTCTGTTCCGGCGTCAGGCACGCCCGCCATGTCGCCGAGGCCATCCGTTCACACGGCATCGAGTGCGCCACAGTGACCGGCGGCACCCCGATGGGCGAGCGCGATCAAATCCTTGCCGCCTTCAAGGCCGGGCGTCTGCGTGCGGTGACCAACGCCAACGTGCTGACCACCGGGTTCGATGCCCCCGGCGTCGACTTGATCGCGATGCTGCGCCCCACGGCCTCGCCCGGACTGCATGTTCAGATGATCGGCCGCGGCACCCGCACCGCGCCCGGCAAACCCAACTGCCTGGTGCTCGATTTCGCCGGCAACACGGCGCGCCACGGCCCGCTCGATCGCCTGACCATCAAGCCCCCGGGCATCGGCGGCGGCGAGGCGCCGGTCAAGGTGTGCCGCGCGTGCCGGGCCATCGTCCATGCCGGGGTGCGCGCCTGCCCCCATTGCCGGTCCGCCTTTCCGGAACCGGACATCGATCTTAGCGCCCGCGCCGCGACCGACGCCCTTCTCACCCGCCAAATCAAGCCTGAATGGGCCGCGGTGACGGAGGTTTCCTACACCCGCCACGAAAAGCCGGGCAAACCGCCCTCCCTGCGGGTGGATTATCTTTGCGGCCTGTCGGTGCACAAGGAATGGATCTGCTTCGAACACGCGGGGTTCCCGCGCGAAAAGGCCTGCCGGTGGTGGGGCGCCCGCGCGCCCGGCCGGCCGATCCCCGACACGGTGGACGAGGCCCTCGGACACGCGCCCGCCCTTCCCCTGCCGAGCCACGTCATGGTCAGGAAGGACGGCAAGTACACCAACATCACGCAGACCCGGTTTGGCGGACGGACATGAGCTTCATCCACGGCATCGCCCGGGCCCCCGCCGATCTTCGGCCCCGCCCCGCGAAGGCGGTTTTAACCAAGCCCCGCGAAGGCGGTTTTGACACTGATGCTGTCCAGAAGGGTTCTTGCCCGATGCGAGGTTTGGATTTTTTCACCACCAAGTTGAAGGAGGGCACCATGATGGACCCGACCCCGAACGAAAAGGCCGCCGCCATGAACGGCGGGCAGATGCTGGGAGAATACATCGACAGCATCGGCAAGACCGACATCGCCCGGCTCACGCCCGAGGAATGGGAACAGGCCTGCCTGTGCTTCGCCGGCGGCTATACCGAGAAACTGGCGGCGTTCGACGAGTTTCCCTATTGAACGGGGCATCGAGCATGACGCAACGCGGATGGGATGACCGGCTTCCCGACGGATCGCATGTTGCTCACGGCGGTCATATCGTGTGTTGCCGACAGGCGGCGGGATTTAGATTTGCGCCGTAACTTGCGTTGATATTATCATGACGGGTGGTAGGACCTCTTGATTTTAGCCGGAACAGGTTGGGGTCGTGCAGGTCCCTTGCCCCGCACGGGTGGAATTGAATGGGAGGAAGCATGGGCTTCGAGCATTTGCCGCCGAACCTCGTTACCGGCGTGGCGAGCGTCGATGGCGACCACGACCAGCTGTTCGGGCTGGTCGAACAGTTCCGCGAGGCCAAGGAAGAGCGGAATTTGGGCCTTCTAAGGTCGTTCGTCGCGGGGCTGGTGGAATACACCGTCTATCACTTCAAGAGGGAAGAGATCGGTTTCGAGATCACCGGCTTCTCCGGCAAGGCGAACCATTGCGCCGAACACCGCAACCTCGAGGCGACGGTGTGTGGCCTGGAAAAGGAGCTGGCGGAAAACCCCCAAGCCTTTACGGCGGAGAAACTCGAAGAGATCGACGCCTTCCTGGTCGAATGGCTCAACCACCACATCGCCGAATTGGACATGGCCTTCAAGGATGCCTTCAATTCGTCGCCCGAAGCGATCAAGGCAATGGAGGATTACACCTTCGTTGGCCATTTGGCGGATGCAGCCGAAGACTGCGATCCGTTGGGCGACATCCTGGGTGATCTGGAAAACCAAGGAGAGGGCCATGTTTAATGCCGAAGAATGGAGTGCGCTGAGCACTCTCATCCTGGCTGACAACGATTCTTTCCGTTCGGTCGTCCGGTCCAACTGCCGGCGGATCGGTTTCGGTGCGGTGGAAGACGCCACGACCGGAACCGAAGCCATCAACATGCTGATGGTCAAGTTTTATTCGGTGCTCATCGTGCAGCGCGAGATGAAGAACGGAGGCGTAAAGTTCATCGATCTCCTGCGCCAGAATGCCTCGCGGATCGCCGGTGGGGACAGGCTCCCCGTCGTCGTGATCGCCAATGCCGGGGCGACGCCGGAAATGATCTTCGAAGCCGCGGATGCCGGAGCCAACTACCTGATCCAGCTTCCGGTCAGTGCCAAAGGGCTGATGAAGGGCCTGCACATCGCCATCACCCAGCCCGGTGTCTTTGCCTCGCGGGCGCAGGCCGTGCGGCAAATCGTGGCGTAGGTTCCCGGCGCCGTATTGGCCAAAATATTATCTACCATCGGAGCCTGTTGCGGAATCACGCCGCCCGACCCTACCCCCCCCGAAGCATCGCTGTGAACGCTTCGGCAACGGGATGATCGACGTTGTTGCGGTTTCTCGCGATCCAAAGCGTCCGCCCAATACGGAAGCCCGATACCTTCACCCTGCAAAGCCTGCCGCTGTTTACTTCCTCCTTGACCGCGAAGCGCGGAAGGAAGCTCACATATCGGCCCCGGGCCAGGATTTCCATAATGGTGTCGGTGGCTCCCACTTCCAGGACCACGTTCAGTTCGCTTATCCCAATCCCCTGCATGGCTTCGTCCAGCGCCAATCTCGCGGACGAGCCCCGCTCGCGCAGCACGTAGCCGAGTTTCTTCAGGCTCTCTACGGGTATCATCTTCGTTTCCGCAAGCGGATGGCTGGAGCCGCAAGTCAGCCACAACTCGTCCTCCATCCATTTTTGGATCATCAGATCAGGGTGGTCCGGAGCGTTTTCCAAAAGCGCCAGGTCCGCCATTCCGTCGGCCAGATGGGCCTGGATCAAGCGATTGTAGCCGAGTCGGCTTTGTATCGTGTGGTCGGGAAAGAGTTCGGAAAATTGGAGCAGAAGGTCCGGCAGGAGGTGCTCGCCGATGGCAAGGGTCGCCTCCAGGTGCAGCGTGGTTTTTCCGCGCGCCAAATCCTGAAGGTCTTGGCGCAAGGACAGTTGCCGGTCCAGGGTTTGTACCGCGAGCAGGTACACCTTCTCCCCGGCCTCGGTTAGACGCAAGCGACTGCCCGCACGCTCGGTCAAGGGAATGCCGTAGCATTCTTCAAGCGCGCGCAGCCGCTTCGTTACCGCAGGCTGCCCAACGTTCAGCGCCCGGGCCGCGGCCGAAACGCCGCCCTTTTCCATAATAGCCCGAAGAGCGGCCCACCCTCTGATATCAGGAAGGTTTTTGTATTCCATATGAGAATATTAGAGAAAAATGTTTCATTAGCCGTTGCGGCATTCTTACACGATACTCCGCGCCGAGTCGAGGGTTGCAGTTCACTGTTTCTGCAGGAGGCGCGGCACCTTTCCGGTGCGCTCCGGATGGCGGATGATCGATTATTAGGGGTGGCCTGGCCTGCGGCATTCCAGAGAGGAATGGACATGTTTGTGTACCGCTTTCGAGATCCGAAACCACGCTTTGAAGGCCGAGGCAGAACGGCGTTTCGCCGGAGGATGACCGTCCATGTCTGACCAACCCGCCGGATGTTTCCAAAAGGTGCTGTTGGCCACCGACGGCTCCCATTACAGCAACGGAGCCCGGAGCATTGCCGTCGAGATGTGCCGGCAGAGCGGCGCGGAACTCCATATCGTCTCCGCCATCATCCGTGGTGTCGAGTCCAGTTGGATGGGGCCGCAGGCCGACGCAGAGGCGGAGCGCGCGGCCGCCGACAACCTGAAGCTTATCGCCGCGTCGGTGGAGCAGGCCGGAGTTCGTTGCGCCACGCATCTTGAGGCCGGCGACGACCCTTACAAGGTGATTGTCGACACCTCGAAGAAGTTGGGCGTCGATATCGTCGTGATGGGACGGCGGGGACGGCGGGGACTCGCCCGCCTCATGCTCGGCGATGCAACGGCCAAGGTTATCGGCTACGCCCCCTGCACCGTCCTCGTGGTGCCCGAAGAGTCGAAAATGTGGACATCCGTCCTTGTCGCCACCGACGGCTCGCAGTTTGGTGACGCCGCCGTGGCGGCCGGCGGCAAACTGGCCAAGTGCAGTGACATGCCGCTCAAGGTGCTTTCGGTGAAGGTGCCGACCCACAGCGAGCGCCGCCAGAACGAGTGCGTCCCGGATGTCGAACGGTCCCGCCGGTTCCTCCGCGAGCACGGAATCGAAGCCGAAGGCATTGTAGAGAGCGGCCTGGCCGACGAAGTCATCCTGACGGTGGCCGAGAGGGTTGGTGCCGGGCTTATTGTTCTCGGCAATTTCGGGCGGACGGGAATCGGCCGCGTCCTCTTCGGCACCAAGGCCGAGCGCGTCATCAACCATACGAAATGCCCGGTGATGGTCGTTCGTGGCGCTTGACCCCGGAATCACACTTTTTCGGGGTTCCGGATTGGGGTGCCTTTTTTAGCAATAGAATATTCCAAATGGGAATATTAGGAAAAAATATTTCATTAGACTTTGCAGCATACTCCTATAATACTCCGCACAAATCGCACGTGAGACGCGGTTGTTCCCACACGATAAGTCTCCACAATTATCATATGCCGGATATTTCTTGAGGGAAGTTCGCTCTGCGATTCCATTCCTTCTTGGAATGCTCTCGTTTCGCATCATCGCCTATTGGACTCCAGGAGCAATTCATGCAGGACATCGCCGAGGCCTACATCAACGATCCCAGTTACCCGGCCAGCCGGAAACTCCCCCGCCCCACCAAGGAGGGATGGACGGCCATTCTGCTCGGAATCGTCAGTGCGGGTCTCTATTTCCTGCTCTACCGCTACAGCGGCGACATCCGCCATTGGGCGGAAATGACCAATCACGGCGACAAGGTCTTTTTTCTGGCGCCGATAGGCATTGCCTTCATCTTTTCTACGGTTCACGGCCTTTTTACCGATCGCTTCTGGAGCGCCGTCGGCCTCAAAGCCAAGTGCTGAGGCTCTTACGATGATGGAATCCATAAATTTTATGGACCTGACCCCGGCAACCGTCAGTCTGTTGTTTATGGTCGGCTTTGTCGGCGGCATGGTGAGTGGCTTCATTGGATCGGGCGGTGCCTTTGTGCTGACGCCAGCGATGATGAGCCTGGGTGTGCCGGCGATCGTCGCGGTCGCCAGCAACATGGCGCATAAGTTCCCCAAGGCCCTGGTGGGCTCGGTCAAACGTGCCAAGTACGGCCAGGTGGATGTCAAGCTGGGCATCATTATGGGCATCTTTGCGGAGTTCGGCGTGTTCGTAGGCAAGAACGTGATGACCCATATCCGCTCCGTCTTCGGTGATTCCGGAACCGATCTTTACGTGTCCGCGGTCTTCGTTGTTGTGCTGGCGGTCGTCGGCGGATTCGTCATGCGCGATGCCCTGCGCACCTACCGTAACGATTCGGAAGACGACGAGCACCGGACACCGAAACTGGCCCGTTGGGTTCAGTCGATCAACATCCCCGGGACAATGGTGAGCTTCAAATCCATTGGCGGAAAGAAGGTGTCCGTGTTGTTCATCATTCCGCTCGGTTTTGCGACCGGGATGTTGGCGGCTTCGATCGCGGTCGGCGGCTTCATTGGGGTCCCTGCGATGATTTACGTTCTGGGCGTACCGGCGATCATGGCGACCGCGACCGAACTCGTCGTGGCCTTCGTAATGGGTGCGGGCGGCAGCATGCTCTATGCCTGGGACGGGTTTGTCGACATCCGACTGTCGATGATCATCCTCGCCGGGTCTCTGTTCGGCGTCCAGATCGGCGCCATCGGCACCACCTACGTCAAGGATGGGGTGGTCAAGCTGATCATGGCGACCATTATGCTGATCGTCCTGGTGAGCCGCATCTTCAAGATTCCGGTCTATCTTTCGAACCTCGACCTGATCCAGAAGATCCCCGCCGGAATCAGCGAGCTGCTGACTAACCTGAGCTTCACTATGCTGGGCCTGGCGCTGGTGACCGGCGCGGGCGCCATCATCGTTGCCTTGATCAAGGGAATTTCCCAGCATCAACGCCGGATGGCAGCCGCCGAAGAGGCGGCTTTAGATGCCATCACGGCAAAGCTAACCCCCGTCTAGTGCACTGATCAAATCCGAAGTTCGAAAAACGCTTACCCCATAATGATAAGAACCTCGGATTCTGGGCACGGGTCTGGGATTCCGGGGGGATGTTCCAAGCCCTAATCTTGACGGAACCAGGCAAGGGCCCCATTTCCTAGTCACGAAGCGTTGACAAATTAACAACGACACCCTAGAATCGTTGGTGCTTAAACAACGAGGATAAAATGACCGACTTTCTGACCCCCGATGAACTTGCCGAGCGGTGGAAGTTGCATGCCAACACGCTGAACATCTGGCGCATGAACGGGACCGGGCCCGAATACATCAAGGTCGGTCAAAGCGTCCGTTACCCCATCGAGGCGATCGAGACCTACGAGCGCGAGAACACGAAGGGAAACGAGTGATGGCCTGGTTGCACAAGGTGACCCGCCGGATGCGCAAACGCATGGCGCACCGGATGGCATGGCGCCGGTAGGGCAACGCACCCCTACAGGACGCGGGCACAACGCGAACAAGACTGAGGAGGTCCCAAATGTCCAGAGGATCCGGTCAATGCCCAGGTGCGGACTCCAAGACCGCTTCGCGTCCGAGCGGTCGTCTGGTCTCGCCCGGCGATTGCCGGTGTATCGGATGCGGCAAGCCGGTGGGGCGAACGGAAAGCTATTGCATCCGCTGT
>PIVK01000069.1 GCA_003354135.1 Rhodospirillales bacterium | reverse complement strand
CGGTCTCGATTCCCCCCGCCATTTAATATGACTAGAGTGTACCCCATGGCCAAATCCCGCACCAGTTCGCCCTATGGCCCCGAAACCCGTGTCAGCGTGCTTCTGCCGCTGCCGCTGGAGGGGCTTTTCGACTACCGGGTCGGCCAAGGCCTTGAACTCAAAGACGGAGATTTCATCACGGTGCCCTTCGGGCGCCGCGACGCGATCGGTGTCGTTTGGGGTCCGGGCGGGGAAGATGTGGCGCCGGAGAAGCTGAAAACCGTCGCCGCACGCCTTGACGCTCCACCGTTACCAAGCGAATCGCGAGCCTTTGTCGACTGGGTATCCAGCTATACCCTGGCTGCCCCCGGAGCGGTATTGAAAATGGCGATGAGCGTCCCCGCCGCTCTCGAACCGCCGAAGCCCATTACGGCCTACGTGCCCGCCGCGGCTCCCCCTGAGGTCAAGATGACCCCGGCCCGCAAGCGTGTATTGGAGCATCTTAAGCAAGGGCCTCCCCTCACCGCCGCCGAGGTGGCGCGCGAAGCCGCCTGCGGTCCTGGTGTCGTCAGGGGCCTGGCCGAGGCCGGGGTCCTTCAGGCGCTGTCCCTGCCCGCAGCCCCGCCCCCCAAAACGCCGGACTGGAAGCGGCCAAGGGCGGTGCTGTCTCCCAGACAGACCGACGCAGCAAATGCCTTGAAACGTAAGACCCGCACCGGAGGCTTCTCCGTCACGGTGCTCGACGGTGTCCCCGGCTCGGGCAAGACGGAGGTCTATTTCGAGGCCATGGCCAGTGCCCTCGAAAACGGACGGCAGGTCCTGGTGCTGCTTCCCGAGATTGCACTGACTACGCAGTGGCTGCACCGCTTCGAAGGACGCTTCGGAGCCCCTCCCGTGATCTGGCACTCGGACCTGACGGAGGCTGAACGACGCCGGGCCTGGCGGGCGGTGGCCGAAGGGACGGCGCGGGTGGTGGTCGGTGCCCGTTCGGCCCTCTTCCTGCCCTTCCCCAAACTGGGCTTGATCCTTGTCGACGAAGAGCACGAGACCTCCTTCAAGCAGGAGGAGGGGGTCATCTACAATGGACGCGACATGGCCGTGGTGCGGGCCCGGATCTCGGACGCCCCCGTTGTTCTGGTTTCGGCAACACCTTCGCTGGAGACGGTCGTCAATGCCGAGAAGGGGCGCTACGGGACGCTCCATCTGCCCGAACGCCACGCGGGCGCCCTGCTGCCCGAGATGGGCATGGTGGACATGCTCGATTCCCCTCCTCCGCGCGGCCAATGGCTGTCCGGAGAAATGCGCCGGGTCCTGCAGGAAACCTTCGCCGCAGGAGAACAGGCGCTCCTGTTCCTGAACCGCCGGGGTTATGCCCCGCTGACGCTCTGCAGGGCCTGCGGCCACCGCTTCCAGTGCCCACGCTGCATAGCCTGGCTCGTCGAACACCGCCGCCAGGGAAAGCTTCAGTGTCACCATTGTGGTTTCTTTTCGCGGATGCCGGACCGGTGTCCCACCTGCGAGGCGGAGAACTCGCTGGCGGCATGTGGCCCCGGAGTCGAACGCCTGGCCGAAGAAGCGGCGGACCTATTCCCCGACTCTCATACCCTGATTGCCACCAGCGACACCGTCACCGGCCCCAAGGCCGCAGCTGAACTGGTGCGTCGCATCGAATCCCATGAAATCGATCTCATCATCGGCACCCAGATCGTCGCCAAAGGCTACCACTTCCCTATGCTGACCCTGGTCGGCGTGGTAGATGCGGATCTGGGTCTTACCGGCGGAGATCTGCGCGCGGCCGAGCGGACCTACCAGTTGCTCTATCAGGTGGCCGGCCGGGCCGGGCGGGCGGAGCGCCCGGGGAAAGTTCTGTTGCAGACCTACATGCCTGACCATCCGGTCATGCGGGCACTGGTGGCGGGAGACCGGAACCGTTTCTTGAGCGCCGAGTCCAAGGCCCGACGTGACGCGGGCATGCCACCTTTCGGACGCCTTGCCGCACTCATCGTATCGGGAACGGACGAAGGATCTGTGGATGCGGCAGCCCGCGACCTGGGCCGGACGGCGCCCCGCGTCCAAGGTGTGCAGGTCCTCGGTCCGGCCCCAGCGCCCCTGGCCCTCCTGCGCGGCAAGCACCGCCGCCGCCTGCTGCTTAAAGCACGCAAGGAGGTCAATATCCAGGCGGTGCTCAGAGACTGGCTCGGCACTACCCCGGTGCCGAACCGGGTGCGGGTCCAGGTGGACGTGGACCCCTACAGTTTCCTATAATGGGCGCCTATATCTCCTGCTTGGCGTCGGTGCTGCGTCTGCTAAAGCCCGCCGCCTCATCGGCAGCTTTCGTCCAGCGTCGGTCCGGACCGATGTATCTCTTAGCCTGAATGAACGGCCGGGGGTCGCGGATGGAGAAATGGATATGCTCCTTCAACTCCGCGGGTGAATAGGGCTTGGCGACAAAGGCCGTTACGCCGGCGTTCTTGGCATCGAGAATATGATCTTTGTCCGCCAGGCCGGACACCATGATGACGGGGACCATGGGGTTGCCGAGGGTCAGGTCGCGACGAACCATGCGGGTGAATTCCAACCCGTCAAAAATCGGCATCTCCCGGTCGACCAGGATTACGTCGATTTCGGTAGAGTTTTTCTTCAGGATGGCAAGGCCTTCCACTCCGTCTTCGGCCTCCAGTGTGGTTCTAACCCCCAAACTTTTCAGGGCCCGCTTGGCCATTTTCCTCGAGAGCCCACTGTCGTCGATGACGAGGAATGTCATTTTCTCCAGGCGGTCGGATTCCTTCGGCCCTTCGGGCACTTGGGTTGTTGCGCGCCCCCCCTCACCGTCGAGCACGGCCATAATGTGTTCGTAGAGTTGCTTGGGTGAAAACGGTTTGGCGACGATGGCATTGACACCCACCTGACACGCCCTCACCACGCTTTCCTTGTCGGCCAGAGCCGCCATCATGACGATGGGAACCATGGGGTTGAGCCGGGTCTTGTCGGCCCGCACCAAACGGGTGAATTCGTCCCCGCCCAGGGTCGGCATCTCCTGATCGACCAGGATAAAGTCGATGGTCGACAGGCCACCGCGAAGGATATTCAGGCCCTCCACCGCATCCGAAACCTCAATCACGTCCTCGACGCCGAAGGAAACGAGTGCATTGCGCATCATCTCGCGGGAGGGTTCGCTGCCGTCGATGACCAGAAAGGTCAGTTCCTTGAAGAGCAAGCTCATGCCCGAACCCGAATCGTCGTCCTATAAGGACCAAGGATACGACTATTATACCGGATTTGGCTTAAGGGGTCACCCTCCAGATGACGCTGGCGAGATCGGACCGAAACCGGAACAGATCCAGCAGTTTACTACCGCCACCACATTCGTAACGATATGGGTACGGGACTCCTTCTTTCAGGGATCGCCGACGCCGTGATTTTTCACATTGCGCAAACGAAAGATCGGGGCCCGAAAAAGCTGCTTTTCCGTATCTTATCCGAATATCAGAAACTGCTAAAACGCCATAGATATCAACACGCTATTCCATTTCGCATCTGCGGAAAGACGCTTGCGCGGCCAGAACGAGTGTGATAGACATCGAATCAGGCTGGGATGGTGTTATGCTTCCTGGTCGTTTTCTTTAATTGTTTCGCAAGTTTAGATCGAGGGCTGTTCCAGGTGTCATCGGAGACAAAAGGCGTCACCGGATTGCCGGGCCGTTATGCGAACGCCTTGTTCAATCTTGCCGAAGAGGAAAGCGCCGTCGATCAGGTGGCCGATGACCTTGACCGCCTGTTGCAGGCGATGGAGGAAAGCGAGGATCTGGATCGCCTGATCCGTTCCCCCGTAACACCGCGCGGCGACCAGGCCCGGGCCATGGACGCGCTTCTGGATAAGATGGGTATGGCTGATCTAACGCGCCGTTTCATTGCCGTCGTCGCGGGCAACCGTCGTCTCGTCAATCTCCGGGCAATAGTGGCGGCTTTCGGGACGCTGCTCGCCGAACAGCGCGGTGAGGCGACGGCGGAGGTGATCTCGGCCAAGGCGCTCTCTGATAACCAAATGGCGGCACTTTGCGCTTCTCTCAAGGCGGCCATCGGGTCCACCGTGACCGTGGTGTCCAAGGTCGATTCCGGCCTGCTCGGCGGTCTCGTCGTCCGCGTGGGATCGCGGATGATCGACAGTTCCCTTCGAACGAAGATTCAGCAGTTACATCTTGCCATGAAAGGGGTCGGATAATGAAGATCCGGGCCGCAGAAATTTCCGCAATCCTCAAGGAGCAAATCGCGTCTTTCGGAACCGAGACGGAAACCGCCGAAGTCGGGCTGGTTCTCTCGGTCGGCGACGGCATCGCCCGCATCCACGGCCTCGACAAGGTCCAGGCGGGTGAGATGGTGGAGTTCCCGGGCGGCATCAAAGGAATGGCGCTCAACCTCGAAGAGGACAATGTCGGTGTCGTGATCTTCGGCGACGACCGGGATATCAAGGAAGGCGACACCGTGAAGCGGACCGGCGCCATCGTCGATGTCCCCATCGGCAAGGGGCTGTTGGGACGCGTCGTCAACGGCTTGGGCGAACCCATCGACGGCAAGGGACCGATCGAGGGAGATGAAGAACGCGCCCGGGTGGACGTCAAGGCGCCCGGCATCATCCCCCGCAAGTCGGTCCACGAACCCATGCAGACGGGCATCAAGGCCATCGACTCGCTGATCCCCGTCGGGCGCGGCCAGCGCGAACTGATCATCGGCGACCGTCAGACCGGAAAGACGGCCATCATTATCGACACCATCCTCAACCAGAAGCGCATCAACGATGCGGCCGAAAACGATTCGGAGAAACTCTACTGCATCTACGTCGCCATAGGCCAGAAGCGCTCCTCGGTGGCCCAGATCGTCAAGACTCTGGAAGACAATGGGGCTATGGACTATTCGATCGTGGTGGCGGCAACTGCCTCCGAACCGGCGCCGCTGCAGTTCCTGGCGCCGTTTTCCGGTTGCACCATGGGCGAGTATTTCCGCGACAACGCGATGCACGCCGTGATTTTCTATGACGATCTGTCCAAGCAGGCGGTGGCGTACCGTCAGATGTCGCTTCTGCTGCGCCGCCCGCCGGGGCGCGAGGCCTATCCGGGCGACGTATTCTACCTGCACTCGCGCCTGCTGGAACGGGCCGCCAAGATGAACCAGGAAAACGGGTCCGGTTCCCTGACCGCGCTTCCGGTCATCGAAACCCAGGCGTCGGATGTGTCGGCCTACATCCCGACCAACGTTATTTCCATCACCGACGGCCAGATGTTCCTGGAGACGGACCTTTTCTACAAAGGCATTCGCCCGGCCTTGAACGTCGGCATTTCGGTCAGCCGCGTCGGTTCGGCCGCCCAGGTGAAGGCCATGAAGCAGGTGGCCGGAACCATCAAACTGGAACTGGCCCAGTACCGCGAGATGGCCGCCTTCGCCCAGTTCGCCTCGGACCTTGACGCCTCGACCCAAAAGCTGCTGCAGCGCGGCGAGCGCCTGACCGAGATCCTGAAACAGGACCAGTACGTGCCATATCCGGTCGAGGAGCAGGTGGTGGCCCTTTTCGCCGGCGTGAAGGGATACCTGGACGACATTGCCGTCTCGGACATCACCCGCTTCGAACAGGCCTATCTGGAGGCCATCCGGACTAACGGTGCCGATATTTTGGCGGCTGTGCGCGACGAGAAGGAAATCTCGGACGCCACCGAGGAAAAACTCAAGACATTCCTCGACAATTTCGTGAAATCCTTCTCATAGGCCTCGCCGGGACCCGACCCCGATGCCCAACCTCAAAGACCTCCGCACCCGGATATCGAGCGTCAAATCGACGCAGAAGATCACGTCGGCCATGAAAATGGTGGCCGCCAGCAAGCTGCGCCGGGCCCAGCAGGCGGCAGAGCGTGGGCGCCCCTACGCGGAGCGCATGGACCGTATGCTGGGGGAACTTGTCGGCGCCCTGCCGACCCTGGACGGCGCGCCCCGCCTGCTTGGCGGGACGGGGTCGGATCAGGTGCACCTGTTGGTCGTAATGACGGCCGACCGGGGACTGTGCGGCGGCTTCAACTCCAACATCGTGCGCGCGGCGCGTCACCGCATCGACGACCTGCGGGCAAACGGTAAGACCGTCAAGATATTCTGCGTCGGACGCAAGGCTAAGGCCGCCCTGAAATTCGATCACGGCAACATGATCGTTGAGTCGTTGGAGAACATGACCCGAACCGGCGCCACCTTCGAGGGTGCGCACGAGATCGGGCGGCGCCTCCGCGACATGTTCGACAACGGGCAGTTCGACGTCTGCACCCTGCTCTACAACCGGTTCCAGTCCGCCATCAGCCAGGTGGTAACGGCCCAGCAACTCGTTCCCTTCCCCGTCCCCGAAACGGTGGACGAGGACCGAAAACTGAGCCTTCTGAAGCCGGTGCACATCCTGGAGCCGACGGAAGAACAGCTTCTGGGGGCCCTGTTGCCCCGTAACTTGACCGTCCAGGTCTTCCGCGCCCTGCTTGAGAGCTTCGCCTCCGAACAGGGGGCCCGGATGACAGCCATGGACAACGCGACCCGCAATGCGGGCGACATGATCAACGGACTGACGCTGACTTATAACCGGACGCGCCAAGCCTACATCACCAAGGAACTCATCGAGATCATCTCCGGAGCCGAGGCCCTCTGAGGGGGCGCGTCCGGCGGATATAACAGGAGCCCGAGCCATGACAGACACCGCAACCGGCACCATTACCCAAGTCATGGGCGCCGTCGTGGACGTGCATTTCGAAGGCGATTTGCCGCCGATCCTCAATGCACTCCACGTGGACAACCAGGGTGTGCACCTAGTTCTCGAGGTGGCGCAGCACCTGGGCGAGAACACGGTACGCACGGTCGCCATGGACACCACGGAAGGGTTGGTGCGGGGCCAGAAGGCGTCGGACACCGGCGCTCCCATCATGGTGCCCGTGGGGCCGGAGACATTGGGCCGCATCCTCAACGTCATCGGCGATCCGGTGGACGAGCGGGGGCCCGTGAAGACCAAGAAGGCGTACCCCATCCACCGCCCGGCGCCCGAGTTCATCGAGCAGTCGACGGAGACCGAGATCCTGGTCACCGGCATTAAGGTCATCGACCTCATCGAGCCCTACCCCAAGGGCGGCAAGGTGGGCCTGTTCGGCGGCGCCGGCGTCGGCAAGACTGTCATCATTATGGAGTTGATTAACAACATCGCCAAAGCACACGGCGGCTACTCGGTGTTCGCCGGGGTTGGCGAACGCACTCGCGAGGGCAACGACCTTTATCACGAGATGCTGGAATCCGGCGTCATCAAGACCGACGGCGTCGGATCCAAGGCAGCCTTGGTTTACGGCCAGATGAACGAACCGCCGGGGGCCCGCGCGCGGGTTGGCCTCACCGGGCTGACGCTGGCCGAGTATTTCCGCGACGAGGAAGGCCAGGACGTGCTGTTCTTCGTCGACAACATCTTCCGCTTCACCCAGGCGGGCTCCGAGGTGTCGGCGCTTCTGGGCCGTATTCCGTCTGCCGTGGGCTACCAGCCTACGCTGGCTACCGACATGGGAATGCTCCAGGAACGCATTACCTCGACCAAGAAGGGGTCCATCACCTCGGTCCAGGCCATCTACGTGCCTGCGGACGACCTGACCGACCCTGCACCGGCGACCTCGTTCGCCCACCTGGACGCCACGACGGTGCTGTCGCGCCAGATTTCGGAACTCGGTATTTACCCGGCGGTGGATCCGCTCGACTCCACGTCGCGCGTGCTCGATCCCCGTATCGTCGGCGAGGAGCATTACACGGTGGCCCGTGAGGTGCAGCGTATCCTCCAGACCTACAAGTCGCTGCAGGACATCATCGCCATCCTGGGCATGGACGAACTCAGTGAAGAAGACAAGCTGGTCGTGGCACGGGCCCGCAAAATCCAGCGCTTCCTCAGCCAGCCCTTCCACGTTGCCGAAGTCTTCACCGGCACGCCCGGCACCTTCGTCGGCTTGGAGGACACCATCAAGGGCTTCAAAGGCATCGTCGCCGGTGACTACGACCACCTGCCCGAAGCCGCCTTCTACATGGTCGGCACCATCGAAGCGGCGGTCGAGAAGGCCAAAAAGATGGCTGCTGCGGCCTAATACCAAGGTGCGGTGATAATGGATCGCTTATACAGCCCGTCGGGTAGGAGGAAAGACGCAGGCGATGCGGCGCATCGTCAAGGCTTCCCGACGCCCTCCGACGGGCTGTATAAGCGACCGGAATGGCGGCTTCCCCTGACTTTTGGACCGCGTCGCACGCATCTCCCGATGCCTCACATCGCTTCGATGCGCGCTCCTAGCCAAAAATCAGGG
>PIVK01000147.1 GCA_003354135.1 Rhodospirillales bacterium | reverse complement strand
CTTCGAGACCGCGGACGGCTCGTCCCTGGTGGCCGCGCAGGTGGAGAACATGGTCACTGCCATGGCCACCATGACCCCGCCGCCGCTGGGCCAGACGGACCTGACGGCCGACGAGCATGAGAGCCTCGATACGACGATCACGGCCAGTTGGCAATCAGGAGGATAATGAAATTCTTCGGGAGAAACCCATGGCCCCCCGGACGAGGGGGGCCGGGACCCGACAAACGCCGGAACTGTCGGAGAAGCCGTCGGGTTCGATGGGCATGGCGGAGACCGGGTTCGGTGGAAAACGGCTGTGCGTGATTTCCTCTCCCGCCTATCGCGGCAGCTTGCGCCGGCCCGCGATCTGCTCCGGTGTTGCACTTGGAATGTGAATTTAGCGGCCATGCTGCGAAAAGCCGCCGCAAGATCAATAGACGAGCGATGGCGCGTCATCGCCGAACGGATCGAGAAATTCCCCGCAGCGGAATGCCAAAACTTTTTCAGGCATGCCGGATATGGGTTGGACCAATCCTGACGTGCTCTAGCACCATCCACGGACCTCGTTGGGGCCCGATTGGATAAATAGGGGGGGACAGGCCGCCGTTGCCGGGGAGCCTCTGTAAAAGTCTCAAAATGACAGGTATGGACTCTCCGTAGGCAGAAAAACGGCGCCAGTAACTAAAGCATTGGTTGATAAGCATCTGCACAATATTACACCTAAAAAAAAATTGTGGTTGAAATGCAGTCACAGAGTTCCCATCTACAATATAGTCGCGGGCCAGGACCGTGCGAGGATTTTTCGGAATCGTCCCATCGGGGCGAAAAAAGAGGAATTAAGTTATGGCGACCATCTATGGCAAACTGGGCAAGAGCGCCCTGATCAGCGGAACGGGAGAGGGTTTTCTGGACGGTGGTGCCGACGACGACATCTTCATCGGCGGTGTCGGCGGAACGGGAGACGACTTTCTGGACGGTGGTGCCGACGACGACATCCTCATCGGCGGTGTCGGCGGAACGGGAGACGACTTTCTGGACGGTGGTGCCAACGACGACATCCTCATCGGCGGTGGTGGAGACGACACGCTCGACGGCGGTGCGGGCACCGACGAGGTGGGGTTCACCGGCAACGCGGCCGAGTCCGACATAGACGTCGTGGCCGGGGGAATCCGGGTTCCTCACATGGCCCCGGCCTCGGGGACCGGAGACGGTTCGGACCTGTTGACGGGCTTTGAGCGTCTGCGGTTCGCCGACAGGACGCTGGACCTCACGGCCCAGTCGGCTCCGTCCCTGACGGACGCCAAGATCGTCCTGCCCCAGGACGGTGGCGCTGTAAACGGCAGCTTCACGGCGACGGACGCCGATGGCGACCCGGGCTCGCTGGGCTATGCCCTGCAGACGGGAACGGTCAACGGCACGATGACCGTGAACCCGGACGGCAGCTTCACGGCGACGGACGCCGATGGCGACCCGGGCTCGCTGAGCTATGCCCTGCAGACGGGAACGGTCAACGGCACGGTGACCGTGAACCCGGACGGCAGCTACACCTTCACGCCCAATGCCGGTTTCTCTGGCTCCGACAGCTTCGTCGCCAAGGTGACGGACGCCGACGGGTTGGCTGGCTACGCCACCATCGAGATTGAGGTGCCGGCGGCGGCGCGTTTCGACACCACCTTCCAGGTCAACACCACGGCGCTCGAAGACAGCGGTTTTGTGGCCGCCTGGGGCTCGACCCAGGATGGCAGCGGGTTTGACATTTACGCCAAGCGCTACGATGCCGACGACCGTGCCGTGGGTAGCGAAACGAAAGTCAATACCTACGCGACCAGCAGCCAAAACTCTCCCTCGGGGGCTGGGCTCGCGGACGGATGCTATGTGCTGGCTTGGACGTCCTATGGCCAGGATGGGGACAGTTGAGGCTGTTGCAGAATCGCAGCCCCCATCGACGATCCCTTGTTCCCCCTAGGCGAGGACGGTTCCGTTACCTTGCCCGGCTGAGGTGAGCCCCTACACGTTCCAGATACGATAGAGGTACACCGGCGAGCGGTAGATGTCCCCCGCCGTCAG
>PIVK01000004.1 GCA_003354135.1 Rhodospirillales bacterium | reverse complement strand
GCGGCAAGCTGGGGACGGTGGAGGACGTGGCGGCGGGCGTGGTTTTCCTCGCCAGCGAAGAGGCGGCTTATGTCACCGGCCAGACCTTGCACGTCAATGGCGGAATGGCGATGATATAGGCCCTGGCAGGGGGGCATCCACGCTGGTCAAGCCTGGGAAAGTGTGTTAGATACGGCCAAATTGCAGGGGTCGGAAGCTGTTGTCGGCGTCGGATCGAGACCTAAGGGTTATTGGATATCAACGAAACTTTGGCTGAGGAATTCAAAATATGAGTGACGTCGCCGATCGCGTGAAAAAGATCGTCGTGGAACATCTCGGTGTTGACGCGGGCAAGGTGGTCGAGAACGCCAGGTTCATCGACGATCTGGGTGCCGATAGCTTGGATACGGTCGAACTGGTCATGGCCTTCGAGGAGGAGTTCGGGTGCGAAATTCCGGATGATGCCGCCGAGAATATCCTCACCGTCAAAGACGCCGTCGACTATATCAGCAACAACGCCTCCTGACCGGCAGGCGTTTATTCGGGCCGGGCGCGAAGTGCCTGATTTTCCGAGCCTTGAGTTGACGGACAGCGAGCCATCATGAGAAGAGTTGTCGTTACCGGACTCGGACTCGTGACCCCATTGGGGTCCGGTGTCGAGGTCACGTGGAAACGTCTGCTGGCAGGCGAGTCCGGGATCAAGCCCATCGAGCATTTCGATGTTTCCGACATTCCGGCCAAGATCGCCGGGCTGGTTCCCGAGGGCGAAGGCGAGGGCCTGTTCAACTCTGAAGACTATGTGTCGGCCAAGGAACGCCGTCGCATGGACACCTTCATCGTCTATGGCATCGCGGCGGCTGAGCAGGCCATCGCTGATGCGGGCTGGAAGCCCGAAAGCGAGGACGGCAAGTGCCGCACCGGGGTGCTGATCGGATCCGGTATCGGCGGCCTGTCCGAAATCGCGCGCAGTTCCGTGCTGGTCGACGTCGAGAAGAAGGTCCGGCGCCTCAGCCCCTTCTTCATCCCGGCCAGCCTTGTCAACCTGGTGTCGGGACATGTTTCCATCCGCCACAGTTTCAAGGGGCCGAACCACGCGGTGGTCACGGCGTGCTCCACGGGCTCGCATGCCATCGGTGACGCATCGCGCATGATCATGCTTGACGACGCCGACGTGATGGTTGCGGGCGGCGCGGAAGCTGCCTGCTGCCGCGTCGGCATGGCCGGTTTTGCCCAGGCCAGGGCGCTGTCCACCAACTACAACGATACGCCGACCAAGGCCTCGCGCCCCTGGGACGAGGGCCGGGACGGCTTCGTCATGGGCGAGGGGGCCGGTGTTGTGGTTCTGGAAGAGTACGAGCACGCCAAGGCACGCGGCGCCAAGATTTACGCCGAAGTGGTGGGCTACGGCATGTCCGGTGACGCGTATCATATCACGGCACCTTCGGAGAGCGGCGACGGTGCTTTCCGCTGCATGAAAATGGCATTGAAGCGTGCCGGCGCGAACCCCGACGACATAGATTACGTCAACGCGCACGGCACCTCGACGCCTCTGGGCGACGAGATCGAACTGGGGGCTGTCAAACGGTTCTTCGGGGATGCGGCCTACAAGATATCCATGTCGTCGACCAAGTCGGCCATCGGCCACCTGCTGGGGGCCGCCGGTGCCGTGGAGGCCATCTTCTCCGTCCTCGCCATTCGCGATCAGATCGTGCCGCCGACGCTCAATCTCGAGAATCCGTCGAAGGGCTGCGATATTGACCTGGTCCCCAACGCGGCCAAGGAACGCGAGGTCCGCGCGGTGCTTTCCAATTCCTTCGGCTTCGGCGGGACCAATGCCTCGCTGGTCCTCAAGGCGGTTTCCTAAGTCTGCCCGGCGCCATGGGCCGGATTCCCCTTCGCTTGGTGTTCCTCCTGCTGTTCACCGCGGTGGTGGCGGCGGGTGCGGCCGGCTGGGGCTATTCGCGCTATGTCGGCCCGGGGCCGCCCGGCATCCCGATTACCGTCGTGATTCCCAAGGGCTCGGGTGTGGCTGCCATCGCCTCACTGCTGCAGAAGAACGGCATTATCGAGGACGCGCGCATCTTCCGTTTCGGGGTCCGTCTGACCGGGATCGACACGGCGCTTCGGGCGGGTGAATACCAGTTCCCAGCCTATGTCAGCCCCCACGGTGCGGCCCGGATTCTAGTCCACGGCGAAACGGTGGTGCGCCGGGTGACCCTTGCCGAGGGACTGACCAGTGCACAAATTCTGGATCACCTCAAGGGAGAGGAAGGGCTGACGGGCCTGGTGGTGCCGGAGCCCGCCGAGGGTACTCTCCTGCCCGAGACCTACCATTACGGCTTTGGCGATAAGCGAACTGACATCGTCGGTCGTATGAAAACCGCCATGGAGCGGACTCTTGCCGAACTCTGGGCGGAGCGCGCGCCGGGGCTGCCGCTGAAAGAGCCCCGCGATGCCCTGATTCTGGCCTCGCTGGTCGAGAAGGAAACCGGCATCGCGGAAGAGCGGCCTCATATCGCCGGGGTTTTCATCAATCGTCTCAGGCGGAACATGCACCTGCAGTCGGACCCGACGGTGGCTTTCGGACTGGCGGCAGGGCCGTTGGACCGCCCGCTGACGCGCAGTGATCTCAAGACGCCGACGCCCTACAACACCTACACCAATCGTGGCCTGCCGCCCGGCCCGATCTGCAATCCCGGGCGGGACTCCATTGCCGCGGTGTTGCAGCCGCTGAAGACCGAGAATCTCTATTTCGTTGCCGACGGTTCCGGTGCCCACGTGTTCGCCAAGACATTGGCCCGGCACAACCGCAACGTGGCCAAATGGCGGCGGATCGAACGGGCGCGGCGCTGACCTCGGCCGTGAATGCCTTTGCCCAGGCCGAGGACGAGCCTCGGGAATTGGAACATGAAGGCCGGCGAGGTGAAGTATCCGACTATGACCACTGGATTTTTTGGAACAGCAAGCGGTCCCCGGCCCCCCTTATGCGACAGCGTTTCCGATAATTTCCGCGTCATTTCGGCCAAGGATTTTCGGGTTTTGATGTGAAGGGAGTATATTTCAAAATAACCACTCCATCCTGCGTGTCTTTTTGTCCGTCCGCCGCGTTGCGACAAGGGTTGCATATCGGCAGTATGCGCGCCTTGCGGACGAACAAAAATTCGGCGCAATCCGTAGCGGTTATTTTGTCTTACAAGCTGAGTTTGAATCCTTCATGGGAGGCGGAGAATCCCAGGCTTTCGTAAAATGCGATCGCTTTGGGCCGTCTCTTATCCGACGTCAGCTGAATGAGCTTGCAACCGCGTACACGTGCCGTGTCGATGGCCCATTGAAAGGCTTTGGTGCCGATGCCGAGGCCTCGATAATCCTTACGGACCCTCACCCCTTCAACCAAACAACGCCACGATCCGGTATGGGTCAGATAGGGGATAAAGGTCAGCTGCAGCATTCCGATCAAGGCACCGTCTTTTGTGATCGCAATCAAATCATTGTTGGGATCCGATAAAATGTTCTGCATGGCGTCCTGATATGCGGGGTTTATGGGAGAAGACGTATCTTCCCTGGTCTTGCCGATCTCATCGTCAGCCAGCAAGGAGATCATGGCGGGCA
Organism: Rhodospirillales bacterium; assembly: GCA_003354135.1. Taxonomy (GTDB): domain Bacteria; phylum Pseudomonadota; class Alphaproteobacteria; order Rhodospirillales; family GLO-3; genus GLO-3. The sequence continues at coordinate 96,885 of PIVK01000004.1, read as the reverse complement.
AATCATCATCAACAGCACTTCGGAAATCCAGCTTCATCGGTTTTCCTTTGCTTCAAATAAAAGTGTTCCGGCTGAACGACCCCTCAACATCGACCGCATATTCTGTTTGTATTTTAGATGGAACCGCGAAAAGACATAGGCGACGATGGATGACAGAACAAACCGCATCGGCAGAACCCAGAATATACGGGCACCTGCCAGAACAACGATCATCGCATCGATTGCAACCGAATGGGTGAGATAAATCGCGACTCTACAATCGAATTTATGGCACGATCGGTGACCAGTGCAAAAAAACGTGGACAAGTGATGAGGAAATTACAAAGCACTCAATCGGATATCAGCTGCCTTATGAATCGAGACCTTAAGGTGTCCAAAAGCCTTATGGCTGCTCGGGCAGATGATGCAAGTTTGTTTGGCAGGGAGCCAAGCGCGTTGCCGCGTTATTCGTTCCGTTGTGATCATGACAAGTTTGTTCGTTTTTTACTTCTGAACCCCGTGATTGATACCATCCTCAACAGAATGCCACAGCTTAATATAAATGACTGGTGGCTGTCGTCCGGGTGTCTCTTTCAAACTATCTGGAATCTGAAGGCAGGAAGGCTCGTTACTGAGGGAATTTCCGATTATGATGTGATTTACTTCGGTCGGAATTTGTCATGGGAGGCTGAAAACGAGATTATTGGTCAGTGTCACTCTGTTTTTAAGGATCTTTCGGTCGATATTGAAATACGAAACCAGGCGCGGGTCCATCTTTGGTATAAAGACAAGTATGGAATTACGTATTCCCCACTAAAAAATGCCACTCATTCTTTGTGGCGTTATCCAAGTCGAACATCTGCAATCGCCATCACCAAGGATGGAGATAACTCATATAGGTTAGCCGCACCTTTTGGCATAGATCATGCTCTCTCTATGCGCGTAGAGCCAAATCGCCGGGCAGGAATTCGTGATGTTTACAAGTCAAAAGCCGAGCGCTGGCTAGAGGAATGGCCAAGCCTTAAGGTATGTAATTGGGATTGATTTGGTTTTTGAGCCTGGATTCTTGTCAGAAGAGGAACGGCGCGCGGGTGGTTGCGGAGCTACGAGAGCGGAGGCCTGGAAGACCTGGGCCGGGATTCCGGAGGAAGGTCAGACCGTCTACGAAATTTCCATAAGAGTCATGGCCGGTCGAATTCAGGAGTTGCCCTCTTTCTTCGGCAGTTGCATCAGCATCCTGTCGGTCCAGCTTGGGGGCAGGGTGGAGAGCAGCCAGCCGATGATCGCCATCTGCCAGGGGAAGGTGATGCGGCCCCGGTCCTTTTCCAGGCCGTGCCGGATGATCAGGGCCGCTCGCTCCGCGTCCATGAAGAAGGGCATGGGAAGGGTGTTGAGGTCGGTGATGCGGCTCTTCACGTAGCCGGGGCAGATGACCGAGAGTTGGATGCCGTCTTCCCTGAGGACGGGGCGCAGCGCCTCTCCCCAGGACTTCACCGCCGCCTTGGATGCTGAATAGGCCGGTGTGCTGGGCAGGCCTCGAAAGGCGGCGACCGAGGATACGATGGCGATCTGCCCCCGGCCTCTGACCTTCATGACGCCGACGGCCGGATAAACGGTGTTGAGGACTCCCTCCAGGTTGACGGAGAGAATCAGGCGTGCCAGGTCCTCCGGGTCGGCAGTATCCGAGCCGCTCGTTCCGCCCGAGATGCCGGCATTGGCGATCGCCAGGTCCAGGGGATGAGTGCTGTCCACCTCGGCGATCCACTCCCCCATTTCTTTCCGTTCGGTTACGTGGACGATCCGGGCGTCCACCACCCCCCCCTTGTCGCGGCAGGATTTGGCCACTGCCTCCAGGCGCCCGACGTCCCGCCCCGAGAGGGCCAGGAAGACACCCGGCGCCGCGTAGTTCAGCGCCAAGGCCTCACCGATTCCGCTGGAGGCGCCGGTAATGAGGACGGAACGGGGGTCACGAACGGTCTTGCGCATCCCCTCCTTATAGACATGGGCCGTGCCGGTGGCGAGCCCCGCGCTTGTTGCCCGGTTCCGCGGGGGCTATAAAGGGGAGGCAGGGACAAGACCAAAGGGGCGGCCGTGACCATCACCTCCATGACCGGTTTCGCCCGCGTCCAGGGACACGACGATCGGTTCTCCTGGACCTGGGAAGTGAAAAGCGTCAACGGCAAAGGGCGCGACGTGCGCTGCCGTCTGGCGGGCGGCTTTGATTTCCTGGAAATTCCGGCCCGCGATAAGGTTTCGAGGCGCTTCCAGCGCGGCAGCATCACCCTCAATCTGCAGGTGGTCCGAAGCCGGGTCCAGGCCGCGTGGCGGATCAACCGCGAGGCGCTGGACCAGGTGATCCGGATTCTGCCCGAGATCGAAGAGAAGGTGGCCACCATCGCCCCGTCGAGCGCCGACGGGATTTTGGGCCTGCGCGGCGTCATGGAGCCCCTGGAGGAAGAGCCGTCGGACGAGGTCCGTGCTGCCGTGGAGACCAGAATTCTTGAGGACCTGGACGAGGCGATCGATAACCTGGCGGCCATGCGGGCCGAGGAAGGGGAGCGCTTGGCGCCGGTACTCTCGGGTCTGGCGGACGAGATCGAGTCCCTTCAGGCCAAGGCCCGAACCCTAGCGGCCGTGCAGCCGGGCGCGCTCAGGGCCCGGCTGGTCGAGCAGGTGCGGGGCTTGGTTGGGGACATGCCCGAAGACAGGCTTGCTCAGGAAGTCGCTTTGCTGGCCGCCAAGGCGGATCTGCGCGAGGAACTGGACAGACTGACCGCCCATGTTGCCGCTGCGCGGGACCTTCTCGTCCAGCCGGGTGCGGTGGGGCGCAAGCTGGACTTCCTGTGCCAAGAGTTCAACCGCGAAGCCAACACGCTCTGCTCCAAGTCGTCGGATGTCGAACTGACCCGCATCGGGCTCGACCTCAAGGTGGCCATAGAGCAGTTCCGCGAACAGGTTCAGAATATCGAGTAAGGTCCACGACCGGCACCTTCGACGAGATTGATTGGGAGAGTTTAAACGTGGACGGCGTTCAAGATATCCACAGACGCGGCGTGATGTTGGTGCTGTCCTCGCCGTCCGGAGCCGGGAAGACCACCATTGCCCGCGAGATCCTGGCCCGCGACGACGATGTCACGATGTCCATCTCGGCCACCACACGACCGCCGCGGTCCGGTGAGGTGGACGGCAAGGACTACTTTTTCATGGACGTCGCTCATTTCCAGTCTTTGGTGGCGAACGGTAAGTTTCTGGAGCATGCCAATGTGTTCGACAACTTCTATGGCACCCCGCGCGAGCCGGTAGAGGTCGCGCTCTCCAACGGTCATGACGTAATGTTCGACGTCGACTGGCAAGGCGCCCAGCAGCTGGGGGACGCGGCGCGGGACGATCTGGTCAGCATCTTCATTCTGCCGCCCAGCCATGCGGAACTGGAACGCCGTCTACGGAGGCGGGCCGAGGACCCGACTGAGGTCATCTCTCGGCGCATGGCCAAGGCGGCGGCCGAGATGAGCCATTATCGCGAATACGACTACATCATCGTCAATCACACGGTCGAGGAAAGCGTGTCTGCGGTGCAGACTATCCTGACGGCCGAACGTCTGCGCCGCGAGCGTCAGGTGGGTGTGCACGCCTTCGTCCATCAACTCTGCGAATAGGGGCTGAAGATACGCGTGATCCTTTTTACGCCGGCGGCGATGTCGCCGGCGTCCGTGGGGGGGGGTGCGCGACGATCTGGATCTTGTGGTAGGGGCGGCGGGTCAGGTTGCGGCCAGCGCGCGGGCCAGGGCGCAGAACTGCTCCACCGTCAGGGTCTCGGCGCGTGCCGTGGGGGCGACGCCCAGGCTTTCCAGGTTAAGGCCGAGTCCCTTCAGGCTCTGGCGGAGCATCTTGCGGCGCTGGCCGAAGGCGGCCGCCGTCACCGTCTCCAGGGCCTTGCGGGGGGCGGGGGCCAGGGGGGCTGCGCGCGGGGTCAGGGTGACAACGGTCGAGGTCACCTTGGGCGGTGGGGTGAAGGCGCGTTTGTCTAGATTGAACTCGTAGCGCACCTCGGTGAGCCACTGGGTTATGACCGAGAGCCGCCCGTAGGTCTTGCTGCCGGGGCGGGCGGTGAGGCGGTCGGCGACCTCCTTTTGGAACATCAGGGTCAAGGACTGATAGGCGTTGATCTCCGTGAGCCAGCGCAGCAGCAAGGGCGTCGAGATGTTATAGGGCAGGTTGGAGACGATGCGCCTGGGTCCGGGCGTCAGCGCGGGCAGGTCGGTCTCCAGGGCGTTGCCTTCTATAAGGGTGAGGCGGCCCGGGTATGCCTCGGCCAGATCGCCGAGTGCGGCGATGCAGCGGCGGTCCATCTCCACCGCTGTCACCTTGGCACCGGCCGCCAGAAGGGCGCGGGTAAGGCCACCGGGGCCGGGGCCAACCTCAATGACGCGGCAGCCTTCGCTCACCCCGGCCACACGGGCAATGCGGGCACAGAGATTGGTGTCCAAGAGGAAATGTTGGCCCAGGGACTTGCGGGCGTCTAGGCCGTGGGCACGGATGACCTCGCGGAGCGGTTGCAGGTCGACCATTAAGCGCCTTCGGGACGTCTTTGCCGCGCCGTCGCCATAACGTTGGCCAGCTTGAGCGCCTCCATTAGGCTGTGGGGGGAGGCTCGGCCGGTGCCGGCAATGTCGAAGGCGGTGCCGTGGTCGGGCGAGGTGCGGACGAAGGGTAGGCCGAGTGTCATGTTGACGCCCTTATCGAATCCTAGCGTCTTCATGGGGATCAGGCCCTGGTCGTGGTACATGCAGATCGCCGCGTCGTAGACCTTGCGCGCAGCGTCGGTGAACATGGTGTCGGGCGGCATGGGGCCGAAGGCGTCGACGCCCCGAGCCCTGAGCGCGGTGACCGCCGGCCAGACGATCTCCCGGTCTTCGTGCCCCATGGCGCCGTCCTCCCCCGCGTGCGGGTTGAGACCGGCCACGGCGAGGCGGGGATTGGCGATGGAGAAGTCGCGGCTGAGCGATTCGGCGGTGATTGCCGCCGTCTCGACGATGATATCTTTGGTCAGCATCGCGATGGCGTCCCGCAGACTCACGTGAATGGTGACCGGAACCACGCGAAGAACGGGGCAGGCCAGCATCATCACTGGCCGGGTGGGGCTATCGGCCAGGTGGGCCAGGAACTCCGTGTGGCCTGGGTACGGGAACCCCGCCTGATGGAGGATCGTCTTGCTAATGGGATTGGTAACGACCGCCGAGGCCTCGCCCGACGTCACCAGGTCCACGGCGCGCTCAATGGCCTGCTTGACCATGGGGGTGTTGGCAGGGTCCGGGCGGCCGGGTGTGGGGGGTACCGCCAACGGCAGTGGCAGGACCGGCAGGGCGTCCTGAAAGGCCTTCATCGCTTCTGCTGGCCGGCCGATGGCTTGTATAGGCACGTCGAGGCCCAGGTGGCGTGCGAGGCGATTAAGCCAATCCGGGTCCCCGACGAGGAAAAACGGAGGGAGGGCGGAATTGCGACGGCGCCAGGACCCGAGGGTAATCTCGCCGCCGACCCCACTGGGGTCTCCCATGGTGAGGGCGAGCGGCGCCCGGCTCAAAGGCGGATGTCCACCACGGCGGCCCGCTTGAGGTCCCGGAGATAACGGCGGGCCTGGATGGCAAGACGCTCGGTCATCAGGGCCTTTTTGATTTTTTTGCGGCTGGGGGCCTTGGGGTGCGGGGGCAGAATGCGCTCACATACCATGAGGACGACAACGCCTTCCGCCGATCGGTGCGGTTGGCTGGGAACACCGACGTCCAGGTTGGAGACCAGGGTCTGGATATCCTGGGGTAAGATTCGCATCTTGACTTTGCCCAATCCGCCGGACGTGGCGGAGCCGACCTGCTTCCCTGCCGTCTCCAGCTCACTGCAGGACCGCGCCTTGGTGGCAAGCCTGCGGGCTCTGTCGATTTCCGCCTTGACGCGGGTACTGTCGGCGTCGGCGGGGAGGGGCAGGAAGAGCTGGCTCAACGCCACCGTGGTATCGCCGGGATCAGCCTGATTGCCAATGCGTTTTCCAACCAATCTGATAATGTAGAACCCGGTCAGGGTCTGGATCGGACCGGCGACCTGGTCGGGCGAGAGCCGTTTCAGCGCGGTATCCAGTTCCTTGCCCAGGCTACCTTCGGCAACCCAGCCGATATCGCCACCCCGGGGAGCGGACGCGCTTTTGGAAAAGTTCCGCGCCAGGGCGGCGAACGAAGCGCCTTCGCGCAATTGCTGGACGAGACGGGAGGCTAGGGTCCGGGCCTCCGAATCCCCCTTGGCACCATCAATCGGAAGGAAGATCTCCCGGACCTGGAAGTGCGACTTTGTCTTGGAAGACTCGTACTGTTCTAACCTAGAGTCGATCTCATTCTCGCCGACGCGGATCCTCTTGACGAGACGTCGTTGCAGCAGGATCGACCAGGAGATTTCGGCCTCGATCTGCTGGACGAGAGTCGATTTGTCGATACCCGTTTTCCGAAAGAAGGCGGCAAGCCCGCCGGGGCCCAGGTCGTTCCGGGTTTCGACGTCGGCCAATGCGCTCTTGATCTGACCCTCGGAAACGGTCACGCCGATCCGTTTTGCCTCTTGAAGCTTGAGTTTCTCGTCAATGAGGGCCCGCAGGACCTCGGGAATCAAGCGGCGGCGAGTCTCCGCCGTGTCGCGCAACCCGGACGAGGCGATCAAGAGGGACATCCTGGCATCGACGTCGTAAACGGTGAGAATATCGTCGTTGACGATGCCCGCGATGCGCACCGACTTCTGCGCCGGAGCCGACTGCGGCAGCAGGACGGCAGTGGCCAGAACTATGGCGCCCAGGAGGCGTATTCCCATCGTTGCGTAATTTGTTGTCACAAGTTGTCTCTGCATCAGCTTCTCTGGGTGATACCTGTACGGATCGGGCCTAAAGTCTTGAGCGTTATGGTGAAAAGGATAGCGTCGGTTGGTTTCAGGTCCCGGTCCTCATAGAAGGTGCGGGTGGCTCGCGTATTGAAGATCAAGCATTCGTCCTCGTAGGTGAGGCCGAAATCAATCGAGCGCATTTCATCATCGACCAGATCGCGCAACCCGCTGACCGATCCCCGCCAGTAGCGGGTGAATTTCGCCGACAGAGACGCACCCAACTGTTCCCGGGTTTGAAACTCGGATCCTTCTTGCTTGTCGAAGAAAATATAATTCGCGCTGACGTTCAGCGCGGGCGAGCCTATACCCAGAGCAACTTCATTGCGTTCTATACTCAGATCCTCCTTATCGAGGCGGGTGCGAAAGAAGGCATTGATGTTCTTGCCAGGCTGGACGTGGACACTGCCTACGACATCGGAGAAGTTGTCTTCCAAGCCGGATTCGTTGGCGAAAGTATCATCCGCCTTGACACGGTAGGTCTGGCCGAGCCGCAGTGCCGTGCTGCCACCTGACTTGCCGAAAACACCCCATTTCAGGCCGTAGTCGAGCCGTGGCCCGCCCTCGACTCGGTCGAATCCGGAAAACCGGTTCATCGCGAAAAGATGAGTGTCGTCGAACTCAAAGACTTGGCTGTCCTCGTTGGGAATGGTGTCCGGATTGCCGCCATAAGGTGAAATGACCGCTGAGACGGTGGGCTCGATGAGCTGGTGGATGGAGCCGTTTCCTTCTTCACGTACGAAGGGGTGACGCCATTCCATGGACAGGCTGGGGTGGAAACGTCCGGAGAAGCCAGAGAAGTTCGATTTGTTGGCGCGTTCCAGACGGTTGACATGATAGAGGTCGCCCTGGACCTGTGTTGCCAGGGTGTAAACGCTTCCAGCGTCCGAGACATACGGCAACCGCCAGCCGAGGATTGCAGACATCCGCCGGGTGTTCGTCCCGGTTTCTCGGCTGAGCGCCATCAAATTGAGGTCGAGATTTGTCCGCCCGCCATAGCGATCGGGTTCGCCGATATGGCTGTACTCCAGCAGCGGCAGCACCAGGGGAGTGCTATCGGAATCGACAGAAGAGCTCAGGTTCTGGAATGCATACATGTTGGCCGCAGCGTAATTCCGCCGGCGGAAACCTTCGACGAAGACATTGGTCGACAAGGTATTGTAACTGCCGAGGCCGTACCGGCGCATGTAGGTATCGTCCGTGGTCCGATTGATGTCGAAACCCCAGCGCCATGTTTCATCGATGTCGAAGTTCCCTTCGGCTTCGATATGGCCCCGTATTCCGTTTAAACTATCTGCGGGGTCAGGATAGCCGTCGCCGATGGTGCTCTTGTGGGTGATGCTGGCCTTGGCCTTGAGGCTGGCCCGGTCGAACCCCCCCCGGAACTCACCGGCAAGAAGTGATCCGCCCTTCTCCGTGTAGATGGGGCGGATCGTGGCATCCATGTTGGGGGCGATGTTCCAGTAGAACGGAGCATCGAAGACCAGCCCGAGCTCGGTCGAGCCTCCGATGGTTGGCGGGAGAAGACCGGTTTTTCGTGGCGCCGTAGGATCGGGATGGCGCAGGTACGGCGTGTATAATATCGGCACACCATGGACTTCGAGCCAAGCATCCTGGTACTCGAGCATTTGCCATTTCTGGTCGTGGTTGATCTTGACCGCCTTGATCTGCCAAAGGGGTGGCTTTTTCGGGTCTTCCGGGCACAGGCGGCATGGCGAATAGACGGCGTTGTACATCTCCGTCCTGTTCCCGTCGTAACGGTGGCCGCCCGACGATGCGACACGGGCTCCGTCCTGCAGGATCATACGAAGGTCCTGGATGACACCATTCTTCATGTCGCCGCTAAGCTCCATGTACTGGGCGAACAGGACTTCGCCCCCCGGCTCCAGAAGAGTGATGTTGCTCGATGCGCTAAGAAGATCGGCACGCTCGTTGTAGGACAACGTGTCCGCCATAAGGATGCGCTTGTCGTGGAACACTTCGACGTTGCCGGTGGCTGTCACGATACCTAGATCTCGGTCGTAGCTCAGCTGGTCGGCCTTCATGCGGATTGGCGGTTCCTGTTCGACCGCTTTTTCTCCTGCTTGGCCGGGGGTATTGGCAGAAGCAATGCTCGCATGGGTGCTCAACAAAGCGAAGGTTACGGCAATGGTCGGGAGCAAAGCTCCCGTAAGCAACAGACGCGCCGCATTGGCGATCATGGTTTCGAATTGTTTCATGAGGGGCTAACCATCCTCTAGATGGAGCAGCATGGCAAGCCCGAGCAGCGAGGCGACTCCGGAAGGAGACCAAGCCGCGAGTGCCACGGGGATGCTGTCTGAAAGCCCAAGGGCGAAAACCATATTGGAAAAGAAGTAGAGCATGAACCCCGTGAAGATGCCGCCGATGATTATGGACGTTGTTCCGCCACGGCGTGTATGGCGAAGCGAGAATGTCGCGGCAATGAGCACCATGGCACACATGAGTAGTGGAGACGCGAGCAAGGAATGCCAATGCAGGCGATGGCGGATGGCGGAAAACCCTGCAAGCTCCAGAGTGTCGATAAATCCCGGCAGGGTCCAAAAGGACATGGTTTCCGGTGGTGCGAAGCTGTCCTGGATGCGTCCCAGGGTCAAATCCGTCTCCAACCAGTATTCAGCCTTGTAGACGGGTTGTGCCTCCGGCGCCAGGACCCAGGCGTCTCGGATGTGCCAGAATCCGTCCTCAAGGCTGGCGTGGGCGGCATCGATGCGCTTGGCGAAGTTATCGTGGCCTTCATACATAAAGACGATGACCTTCCTGAGTTCAACGTCGCTTCCCCGTTGCAGCACATGTTCGGCATGGATGACTGATTGGCCTTCGGCATTGGCTTGGCGTAGCCATAGCCCGGTCTTTGACAGGGCCAAATAACTCTCTTCTCCCTTAAGGTAATCAGACTCTAGTTGCTCATAGCGGGCCAGGGTTGCTGAGGCGACAGGGTTGAAGACCATGATCCTAAACAGCCCTAGAAGACACGCCAGGACCAAGGCTGGAAGCAGAAACTGCCAAACCGACACCCCGGATGCTCGTGTTACGACCAGCTCGTGGTTGCGGGTCAGACGAGCGAAAGTCGCCATGCCGCCGAAAAGTGCCGCAAAGGGAAAGACCTGCTGCCCCATGTTCGGCAGCTTCATGAACGCCATTTCGAAGACCATCTGGATGGTGACGTTTTGATCCGACGTAGATCGTCGCATCAATTCGACCGTGTCGAACAGGAAGATGAGCGCCAGAAACATCACGAGGACTCCGACGAAAAAGAAGAGGAACTGGCGTCCGATATATAGAGACAGGGTGGTTGAAAGTCGCACGTGTTGGGCTCCCCGGAATCTCTACGCGGGAGTTGCCATGGCATCGTCCGGATTTTCCGGGCGGCGCCTGGGGTGCCGTACGAGGAAGAAATAACTGATCGCTGCCGGAACCAGGAGGCTAAGGTAAAGCAACGGGATCAGAGCGGGATTCCTAGCGCACAAATTTTCCAGCCCGAGAGTCGAGGCCTGGAGTGCGATGACAACACCGACGGCGATGACGATGCGGCGAGTTTGCATGCGGCGGCTGAAACTGCCGTGGATCATGGCCGCCAAACCAACCAACATGTAAGCGAGCCCCGAAAGTGGGGAGGTGATCCGCTTGTGTAACTCGACGACGAACTTACCCAGGTCGTGATCTTGAACAGTCGGATCGGTTTTGATGTTCATAAGTTCGAGGAAGGTTCGTTCCCTGGGCTCCCGGTACCGGATCGTCGCCTGTTTGCTGCGGGTGTCCAGGTCGAGGGAGTGGCGGTCGAAATAAAGGATCGAGAGGCTGTTCGTGGCCTTATCCACGACCTGCTGATTGCCGTTGAACATGATGACCCGCGGGCCGGTATCGGTCTCGATCAAGGCGCCTCGTTCGGCCATGATGGTCCGAGGTTTGCCTTTCTCCTTGGTCAAATGGGCCAGGATGCCGTGCAATTGGCCATCCGCGGCGCGCTTGCGGACATAGATGGTGACGTCGTCCCGGACGGTATTGAAGGTCCCTTCCTGCAACAGAAGCTGAGATGCGTTGTAGCGGATATCCCATTGCAGCTCCCGAAACATGCGATAGGACTCGGGTAGGAGATAGAAGTTCAGAACGTAACCGAACAGCATGACCGCTCCTGTCAGAACGAGAGCCGGCCGCGCCAGTTCCATCTGATTCATACCCGCAGCTCGCATAACCACGAGTTCCCGGTCGGCGACCATACGGTTGTAGGTGAAGACCACGACAGCAAACAAGGCGAACGGAAGGATCAGGACCAAAAAGTTGGGAAGCAGGAGCATGGTTAGATAAAGGAAAGTGCCTGTCGTAATGCCTCTGTTAACGATCAGTTCGATAAACCTCAGCGACTGAGCGAGCCAGATCACGCAGGTCAAAGCCACCGTCACGACGATCATGCCGACGAAGAGTTGCCCAAATACGTAACGTGTAAAGCTGTTCATAAGCCCTTCCGGCCAGTCCGGCCCAGCGCGGCACCCTTCCAGGAGAGTCAAGGAAAATGTGGGAAAACTACGAAGAAATCAAGGGAGAACAATGGTTAACGCATGGGAAACGGGTTTGCCTAAAATCGGGGTGAAAGATCGTCTCGGCGCGTGACGGGTGTATCATCATCTTTTTTGCTTGGTCTGGAGACAGGTGACACTGAACGGGTCTCGTCCGAACATGTCCCGGTTATGCACGTCCCGGAGCGGCGGAAACTCCGAAAATGCCGCCAAAACGCCATATAATGCACTGGAAACAAACAACTTCATAAATCAATTTTGCGTCTATCAGAGATTTGCTATATACAGACCACAGGCTTCACGGGAGTCGCTAACCGGACGACCGCGATAACAACGATCTAAAAGTCCGGAAAGACGGCTAGACATTTAGGAATGAATATTTTGCGAAGGCGTGGCCGCATAGGCCAGCTTGCAGGGCGCTATGTCGTCCCGAGAGAAGAGCCGTTGTGGTAGGGAGGTAACGGATGATCAAGGGCAAAGCAGCTAAAGCCAAATCCGCGCTGAGCCGTCGGCAGAAGGGAAAGGCCGACGCCGTTGCCGAGATGGTGACCGTCTATATCATGGGCAAAGCGGCTCAGGTCCCGTCGGACGCGACCATCATGGGTGCTATTGAATATGCGGGCCATACGATCGTTCGCGGCGCGGGTTGCCGGGAAGGCTACTGCGGCGCCTGCGCGACGGTCTACCGCATGCCCGGCGACTATAAAATGCACATGGGCCTAGCCTGCATGACACTGGTTAAGCCCGGCATGAGCCTGGCGCAGTTCCCGTCGATACCGGCCCGGAAAGAAATCTACGACATCAAGAAAGTTAAGCCCGGTGTCGAGGCCTTCCGGAAATACTACCCGGAGGTGTTCCGCTGCGTGTCCTGCAACACCTGCACCAAGGCATGTGTCCAGGGCCTACAGGTGATGGATTACGTGAACGCGGCCATGCGCGGCGACGTCGCGAAGGTCATGGACCTGTCGTTCGATTGCGTCGGCTGCCAGATGTGTACCATACGCTGCCCCGCCGAAATCACTCAGCCCGCCGTCGGCATGCTGGCCAAGAGGCTTTACGGCCGCTACCTCCGCAAGGAGAGCAAGGAGCTTGCCAAAAGGCTCCGTGACGTCAAGAAGGGCGCCTTCGACGCCGAGTACAAGGAACTCATGTCGATGAGCAAGAAGGAGCTCTCGGATCGCTACTATGCCAGGGACATGGAGTAGGTTCCCGGCCGGCAAGAGCTTAAACGAACAGGAAGACACCACAGGGGCGGCCCATCCGTCCTACGGAATCGATTAGCGCGTTGTGGGAGGCGCATATGTATCCAGATTATATGTCGACTTCGCTGAAGAAGGTTGAGCAGACTAGGCCCAGGCGTTTAGAACTGGCCAAGAAGCCCGATCCCGTCTATCCGCCGATGACCGCCGAAGAGCGCGCGGACGTTCTTAAGGGTTTTCATCCCGATTTTAAGAAGGATGCGCGCTGCAAGGTCCGGGTCGGTCCCAACAAGGGCGAGACTCTGACTACCGAGGTTGCGGATATGCTCGAGTCCCATTCCTGGGTCGACGCCAAGAAGTTCGACCTCAAGAAGCCGGACTACGAGACCGATCTCTTGATCATCGGCGGCGGCGGCGCCGGCTGCCAGGCGGCCATCGTCGCCATGCAGAACGGCGTCAAGTCGCTGATTGCCACCAAGCTGCGCATGGGCGACGCCAATTCCATGATGTCGCAGGGCGGCATGCAGGCGGCGGTCTCTTCCACTGACTCGCCAACCCACCACTACTTGGATGCCATCGGCGGTGGCCACTTCGAGAACAAGCCGGAACTGGTCCGGGCCCTCACCGAGGATGGGCCCGAGGTGGTCAAGGCTCTTGAGGATCTGGGCGTCATCTGGGACAAGGAAGAGGATGGCTCGCTGCAGGTGCTGCATGGCGGCGGCACGTCGCGCAAGCGTATGCTGTCGTCCCGCGACTACACGGGCGCCATCATCATGCGTTCCCTGATGGACGAGGTCCACAACAACCCCGATAAGATCACCGTGCGCGAATTCATGCCGGCGGTCGAGCTGATCCTCGACAACAAGGGCCAGTGTGCTGGTGCCGTGCTTTACGACCTCGACACGGAAGAGTTCGTCACCGTCAAGGCGAAGGCCACCCTGGTTGCCACCGGCGGCTTCGGGCGGCTGCATATTCGCGGTTTCGACACCACCAACCACTATGGTGCGACGGGTGACGGCTTGGTCATGGCCTACCGGGCCGGAGCCAAGCTCATGTACATGGACTCGGTCCAGTACCACCCGACGGGCGCCGTTTTCCCGGAGCAGATCGCAGGCTTCCTTATCACCGAGAAGATCCGTGGTGCCGGCGGCCAGCCGCTGGACAAGGACGGAGAGCTGTTCGTGTTCCCGCGCGAGCCGCGCGACATCGAGGCCTCGGCCATCATCCGCGAATGTCTGCAAAACGGTGGCGGCATCGAAACGCCTTCAGGGCGGCTCGGCGTGTGGCTGGACAGCCCGCTGATCGATTCCATCCACGGCGAGGGTTATGTGGCCCACCAGTTCCCGGCCATGTACCGCCAGTACATCAACTACGGAATGGACATCACCGAGTTGCCGATGCTGATCTACCCGTCGCTGCACTACCAGAACGGCGGCATCGAGATCAACGAGCGTTGCGAGACCGACATTCCGGGCCTGTTCGTGGCTGGTGAGGCGACCGGCGGTCTGCACGGACGCAACCGCCTTATGGGTAATTCGGTGTTGGATTACAACGTGTTCGGTCGCCGCGCCGGAATCTATACCAGCGAGTACGTCAAGAAGGCGAAGCTGGGCAAGTCGCTCAGCCTCGAGCACGTCGCCAAGTACGACGCCGAGATCAAAAAGGCCAAGATCAAGACCGATCTGGTGACCCCGGTTCTCTTGCCGTCATACGCGCCGGAAGACGTCAAGGCACGCCGCCATGCGCGCTGCAACCAGATGCCGGCCAGCACCGGCATGTTGGGTGGTGGGGTTGCACCGAAGAAGATGTCTGGCTGACGGCTTGCGACTCGAACGGGTGGAGATGGTAGATGACGCAGATCGATGAACAAATTCTCGCTCTTATCCGCGAGGCCGTCGACCTGGAGATCAACGGTGAGAAGTTCTATAAGCGCGCCGCTGCCGTGACGGAAAACCGCGACGGCAAGGCCATGTTCGAACGTCTCTCCAAGGAAGAGGCTGGGCATACCGACGAGTTGGGCTGCATCTTCGCCCCCATCGTCGGCAACGAGGGCTGGAAGGTTATCGTGGAAGAGGTGAAGGCCAAGGGCGGACGTTCCGGGTTGGTCGACGAACTCGACGAAGCCGTACGCAAGCGCAAGAAGGGAGAACTGGCCGGCGATTCCGATGCGCTCCGCATCGCCATGGATATGGAACGCCGCGCCATTGCCAATTTTGAAAACCTTATCCAGCGCACCAAGGACCCCAAGGTCCGCGAGTACGCCGAGAAGCTGGCTGACGAGGAGAGATTTCACTACGACCTTCTCCAGAGCCAGATGGATAGTGTCGAGAACATGGGTGTGTGGGTCGACATGGGCGACTTCACGCCGAACATGGAAAACGCCTGAGGGAAGGACAGCGACCGTGCATGTAAGCATCTCCCCCACGAAGGCCTCGACGGAGTTTGTCTCGAAGGTCGAGAAACTGGCCGACCAGAATCTTCTGGCCTGTTACCAGTGCGGCAACTGTTCCGCCGGGTGTCCGATGGGGCCCCATATGGACATCTTGCCCAACCAGATTATCCGCCTTTCTCAGCTCGGCATGCAGGATCAGCTGCTGAATTCCAAGGCCATCTGGCTTTGCGTCTCGTGCCTCACTTGCGACAGTCGGTGCCCTAAGGGCGTCAACATCGCCGGCACCATCGAGGCCTTGCGTCAGATCAACTTGCGCCAGAGAAAGGATCACTTGGTGGTTCAGGAACTGCCCAACCCGGGCGAGAACCTGCCGCCGATCGCGTTGATCAGCGCCATGAGGAAGTTTACCTCCTGATGCGCGACCGTGAGACAGTTATACCCGGGGTTGTTCGTCTCGTCGGACGTCCTCAATAATACAACCGGCCTCCCGTAAAAGGGAAGCCAATGTAAAAGAGACTAAGTCGGCTGCTTTTCAAGGGAGGAAAGTGGTTGTAGAAAAAGAAGGTATGGGAGACTGGGGCTAGGGCATCAAGTTCGTTTTTGAATACTAATTCAAGAACAACTGTCCGTAATTATCTCGGCGATGTAACGGAGTAATTTATTCGTTGCACACTGCCGAAGAGCATTGATCGGGCGCCGCTGTCTCATTTTAACCCTGCCGTCTCCTCCCGCTGAAGGATGTAGGTTAACCAAGGTGCGGTGATAATGACCCATAGAGATCACTTATACAGCCCGTCGGGTAGGAGGAAAGACGCAGGCGATGCGGCGCATCGTCAAGGCTTCCCGACGCCCTCCGACGGGCTGTATAAGCGACCGGAACGGCGGTTTCCCCTGACTTTTGGATCGCGTCGCACGCATCTCCCGATGCCTCACATCGCTTCGATGCGCGCTCCTAGCCAAAAATCAGGGGAAGCCGTCTCTATGGGTCATTATCACCGCACCTTGGTATTACACGGTAGAAGAAGAAGTAGTGATGAAGCTTAGCTACTATCCCGGTTGTACGCTTAAGAACCATGCCAAAAACTTCGATGACTCGACGTTTTCGGCCATGGAGCGCTTGGGCGTCGAGGTCGAGGAGCTTACGCGGTGGAACTGCTGCGGCACCGTCCACTCGCTCACCTCCGACAACCTGATGAATCGCATGGCTCCGGTCCGCAATTTGATCCGGGCCAAGGAAGCGGGCACCGACCAACTCATGACGGTCTGCTCCATGTGCTACAACACCCTCAAAAGGGCCAACGAGCATGTGAAGCGGGACAACGAGGCGAAGGATCGGCTCAACGACTTCATGTACCTTGAGGACGTGGATTACGAGGGCGACGTCAACGTTTTTCACTTGCTTGAGTTCCTGCGTGACGAGTTCGGGTTCAAGGACATCGCAGCAAGGGTCGAGAAGCCCCTCGAAGGACTCAAAGTCGCCTGCTACTACGGCTGCATGCTGGTACGTCCGCAGGAAGCGGCCATCGACGACACCGAAAATCCGACCATCATGGAAGACCTGGTGACGGCCCTGGGCGGAACCCCGGTCGATTTCGCGATGAAGACCGAGTGCTGCGCGTCCTATCAAACGGTCGACAAGCCCGGGATCGTGGCCGAACAGACTAACAAGATCGTTGGTAACGCCAGCTCCCAGGGAGCCGACATCGTTGCCGTCAGTTGCCCGCTGTGCGCCTTCAATTTGGATAACCGTCAGGAGCAGACCCGGGAACTTTTCCCGGATTTCAAGAACATGCCCGTTGTCTATTTCACGCAGTTGATGGCCTTGGCGCTTGGCTGCTCGGACGAGGAGGACCTGCGCTTGGATCTCCACCACATCGACCCGAAACCCGTCTTGGCAGACAAAGGTCTGCTCTGAGGAGAAAGCTATGTTCTTCGGGAAAATCAAACCGGCACTTGGCGAGGTTCACATCAAAAATGATTGGTGTAAGGGCTGCGGCTTCTGCGTCGAATATTGCCCGACCAACGTCCTGGAGATATCTCCAGATTACAACAAGAAGGGGTATCACCCCCCTTATGTGAAGACTGCCGATCAGTGTCGCAACTGTCATTTCTGCGAAATCGTTTGCCCTGAATTCGCGATTTACGTGACGTATGACGAAGAGGAGAAGCAAAGTGCGTAAAGTCGCCGCAGATCCGAAGGGCGTAATGTCGGGGTCCCATTTCCTCGACGGAGACCATGCCCTTGCCGAAGGAGCCCTCGCTGCGGGGTGTCGTTTCTTTGCCGGATACCCCATTACTCCCTCCACCGAAACCGCCGAACGGTTTGCCGAGCGCTGCCCCGAAGCGGGTGGCCTGTTTATCCAGATGGAGGACGAGATCGCTTCGGTCGCGGCCCTTATCGGCGCCGCCTGGGGCGGTCGCAAGGTCATGACCGTGACCTCGGGTCCCGGTTTCTCGCTGATGATGGAGAACATCGGCTTGGCCGCCATGACCGAGACTCCGATGGTTATTGCCAACGTGCAGCGTTGCGGTCCTTCGACCGGCCTGCCGACGCAGACCGCGCAGCAGGACATGATGCAGGCCCGCTGGGGGTCGCACGGTGACTACCGCGTGATCGCGCTTTCGCCCGACAGCCCGCAGGAGTGTTTTGACCTTGCCGTCGAGGCCTTCAACCTGTCGGAGACCTACCGCGTGCCGGTCTTCATCATGACCGACGAGACGGTCGGCCACATGCACGAGCGCGTGGACATCCCCGAGGCCAAGGATATCGAGGTCGTCGAGCGCAATTGGTACACCGGTCCCAAGGACAAATACCTGCCCTACCGCTTCGAGAAGGACCGAGTTCCGGCCCCGATGGTCAAGGCGGGCGAGGGGTACCGTTTCCACATCACCGGCCTGACCCACGACGAACGCGGCTATCCGTTGATGGATCCGAAGCAGAACGAGATCGTGGTTACCCACATGATCGAGAAGATCGACGGTAACCGCGACAAGATCGTTCGTGTCGAGGAGGATCAGATCGATGGCGCGGAGGTGGTCGTCATCTCCTACGGCATCACGTCGCGTATCGCCGTTAAAGCGGTTCAGGATGCGCGCAGGAAGGGTCTAAAGGTGGGCGCCATGCGGCTTATCACCTGCTGGCCCTTCGCCGAAAACCAGGTGCGCAAAATCGCCAAGAACGTCAAGGCGATCATCATGCCCGAAATCAACTACGGACAGATGGTCCTCGAAGTGGAGCGCATCGTGGGCGGTCAGTGCAAGGTGATCAGCGTTCCCCATTGCGGTGGTGCCGTCCATGATCCCAATGTCATCCTGGCCGCCATTGAGGAGGCAGCAAAATGAGCGACGAATCCCGCTTCGCAACTGAAAACCCCATGGCCGGCTTCCTTCGTATGGAAAGGATGCCCCACATCTGGTGCCCCGGCTGCGGCATTGGAACGGTCGTCACCTCGTTCGCCGAGGCGCTGAAGCGCAACGAGATGGACCTTGACAACGTGGCCGTCGTATCCGGCATCGGCTGCACCGGCCGTGTCGCGGGCTACGTCAAGATGGACTCGATCCACGCGACGCACGGCCGCGCCATTCCCTTGGCAACCGGACTCAAGCTGGCCAACCCCGGCATGAAGGTCGTGGTGGTCTCCGGCGATGGCGACCTGACCGGCATCGGCGGCAACCACTTCATCCACGCCGCGCGCCGCAATATGGACATCACCGTCATCTGCGTGAACAACTTCACCTACGGCATGACGGGCGGCCAGTTGACTCCGACCACGCCTATTACGGCCAACGCATCGACGACACCCTACGGTAACTATGAATACCCGTTCAGCTTACCGTTCCTGGCGGACGCCTGCGGCGCGACCTACGTGGCCCGCTGGACCTCGCTGCACGCGCGTCGCATCACAACGTCGATCCAGGAGGCGCTGAACCACAAGGGCTTCTCCTTTGTCGAAGTCATCACGCCCTGCACGACGCTCTATCTGCGCCGCAACAGGCTGGGTGACGGCGTCAAGGCGCTGCAGTACTACCACGACAACGCCGAGATCAAGCACGGTATCGATACGCGGGAAACCGATATCGACTTCCAGGGCAAGATCATCATGGGCAAGTTCGTCGAGAAGCAGAAGCCGACCTTCCTTGAGGCGGTGAACGACCGTCTGACCAACGTTATCGGTGACGACTATCAGCTTTACGGCGAGACCGAGCCTGAGAAGGAAGCCAACAAGAAGGACGCTGCAAAGGCAAAAAAGGACCTCGGGAAGAAGGTCGCGGCCAAGGCCCCGACAAAGAAAGCCCCGGCCAAGAAGACAGCGGCGAAGAAGAAGGCCCCGGCCAGCCGGGCGAAGAAGAAATGAGTGGCGCCGAGATCAAGTTCTCCGGGTTCGGCGGCCAGGGGATCGTCCGCTGTGCGCTGATCACCGGCAAGGCCTTGTCGCTGTACGACAATATGTATGCGACCATGACCCAGAGCTTCGGCCCCGAGGCGCGTGGCAGTGCCTGTTCGTCGCAGCTCGTGGTTTCCGACGAGAAGGTGCTTTATCCCTACGCCATTCTTCCCGGTATCTTGGTTGCCCTTTCGCAGGAGGCCTACGACAAGTACTCGCTGGAACTCGGTGACGGGGGCATCCTTATTATCGACGAGGACCTGGTGAAACCGATCGAGGTCAACCCGAAGCACAACATGTGCCCGGTGCCCGCGACCCGTTTCGCCGAGGAACTGGGCAACCGGTTGTTCACCAACTTGGTGACGCTGGGCTTCTTCACGGCCGTGACCGACATCGTGTCGGCCGAGGCTATGAAAAAGGCTTTGCCCGGTCTGGTGCCAGATCGGTTCCTGAAGATCAACATCAAGGCCTTCGAGAAGGGCCACGATTACGGCTTGGAGGCATTCGGCAAGCAGGCCGCTTAAGGCCCTGTGAGTTGGATTGCACCAAGGATAAGCGTGAGGTGACTCGATGACGAAACGTGTAGGTGTCTTCGTCTGCCATTGCGGCAAGAATATTGCCGGCACTGTCGACGTGAAAAAGATGGCCGAAGAATTAGCCGAGGAGGAGGCCGTCGTCTTCTCCGAGGACTACGTTTACATGTGTTCCGACCCCGGTCAGAACACTATGATCGAGGCGATCCGGGACAACAAGCTGGATAGTGTCATCGTGTCGTGCTGTTCGCCGAACCTGCACGAGAAGACATTCCGTACCGTCTCCGAACGTGCCGACATGAACCAGTTCCAGTGCGAGATCGCCAACATCCGCGAGCAGTGCAGCTGGGTCCATAAAAATATGGACGAGGCCACGGCGAAGGCCATGAAGATCACCAAGAGCGCCATCCGCCGGGTATCGAAGAACGACTCTCTGACCCCGATCGGCGTTCCGGTCAACCGTAAGGTGATGGTCATCGGCGGCGGGATCGCCGGCATCCAGACATCGCTCGACCTGGCGGCCTCCGGGTTTAAGGTGGTGCTGGTGGAAAAGGACCGCACGGTCGGCGGCAATATGATCAAGCTGTCGGAGACCTTCCCGACACTCGACTGTTCGCAGTGCATCCTGTCGCCGAAGATGGTGGAACTGTCCAACAATCCCAATATCGAGCTCCACGTCAACGCCAAGGTGACCAAGTTGTCGGGCTTCGTCGGCAACTTCAAGGCGACCATCACGAAGAAAGCGCCCTATGTCGACCCCGAGACCTGCAAGTTGTGCGACGACTGCACCCAGGTCTGCCCGGTCGTGGTGCCCAACGAGTACGACATCAACATCAGCGCCCGGCGCGCGATCCATATCCCCTTCGCCCAGGCCATTCCGGCCACCTACACGTTGGACGAGGAGGCTTGTCTGGGTCTCAACCCCATCGCCTGCGGCAAGTGCAAGGACGTCTGCGACGCCGGCGCCATCAACTACGACATGAAGGGCAAGATCTTCGACGAGGAGATCGGCGCCATCGTGGTTGCCACCGGTTTCAAGCTTTACGACCAGGGGAACCTGGGCGAATACGGTGCCGGCAAATACCTTGACGTCCTAGATGGCCTGCAGTTCGAGCGCATGTGCTCGGCCTCCGGTCCGACCGAGGGCCACGTGCTGCGCCCGTCGGACAGCAAAACGCCGAAATCGGTGGTTTTCATCCAGTGCGCCGGCTCGCGAAATCCCGAGCAACACTGCGCCTGGTGTTCCAAGATCTGCTGCATGTACACGGCCAAGCACGCCATGCTCTACAAGCACCATGTGCCCGACGGCCAAGCGTACATCTTCTATATCGACATCCGCTCGGGCGGGAAGGGCTACGAAGAGTTCGTGCAGCGGGCCATGGAAGGCGACGGGGCAATGTATCTCCGCGGCCGTGTGTCCAAGGTCTACGAGAAGGACGGCAAGATAGTCGTGCAGGGCGTTGATACGCTTTCGGGCCAGAATATCCAGATCGACGCCGATATGGTGGTTCTGGCGCTTGCCATGCAGTCTTCGGACGGCACCCGCGAAGTCGCCAAGACTCTGAAGATCGGCCTCGACAAGGATGGGTTCCTTGCCGAATCCCACCCCAAGCTGAAGCCTGTGGAAAGCGTCACCGCAGGCGTGTTCCTCGCCGGCGCCGCCCAGGGGCCGAAGGACATTCCCGAAACGGTATCCCAGGCCAGCGCGGCTGCCGCCAAGGTGATTTCACTGTTGTCGTCCGACGAACTGATGCACAGCCCCGCGATTGCCGAGGTGCGGGATTCGCATTGTACCGGTTGCGAGATGTGCGTCGACGCTTGCCCCTACGAGGCAATCTCCCTCAAGAACGGCAAGGCTTGGGTCAACGACGTCCTGTGCGAAGGGTGCGGCACCTGTTCCGCGACCTGCGTGCGTCAAGCCATCGATGTGAGGAATATCACGGCCCTCCAGGTCAACGAGATGATCTCGGCCGCCCTGGGAATGTAGCGTGAAGAGAAACGGATAAAGTGGTTGGAGTCCGCCCCCATGTCCAAAGACTTTGAGCCCAAGATCGTTGCCTTCCTGTGCAAGTGGTGTTCCTCTGCCGGAAGCGACCTTGCGGGCGTATCCCGTGTGCAGTACCCGTCGAATGCCGTGCCGATCCAGGTCATGTGTTCGGGTTCGGTGTCTCCGACCTATATCCTGTCGGCTTTCAACAAGGGTGCCGACGGCGTGCTGGTCTCCGGCTGCCACCCGGGCGACTGCCACTACATGAAGGGCAACTATTTCGCCCGGCGTAAGATTTTCATGGTCAAGAAGCTCCTTGAATTCATCGGTCTGGAGGAGGAGCGGTTCCGCATGTCCTGGGTTTCGGCGGCGGAAGGCGGCAAGTACGCCCAGGTCATCGAGGGATTTGTCGAGGATCTCAAGCATCTGGGCCCCCAAGAGAAGATGAAGGCGAAGCGCTGATGGTCAACCTTCAAGACATCAAGGACCGGGCGAAAGCCCTGCTGGAGAACGGCGAAGTCGGGGCGGTGGTCGGCTTCATCGAGAGCACGGCCGGCAATCTGGCGTCCCCAAAATTTATTACCGAGGCGGATCAGGCGGACGGTTTGATCTGGGACCCCACCTGCGTGCATAACCTGGCCCTCTATCTGGTGGAGGAGCGCAAGCGCCAAACCAAGGCCGCGCACGGCCACGGAGCGGCTCCCGGGGGCGAAGACAAGTCCAAGCGCTTGGCTATCGTTGCCAAGGGATGTGACACGCGTGCCGTCAACGTGCTGCTTCAGGAGAACTACTTCCCTCGCGACGACATCCACGTGTTGGGCGTGTCTTGCGAGGGAACCGGCATGGTGGACCGCTACAAGTTGGCCAAGAAGCTCAAGGGCCTGCAGGCGGAGAAGACGGAATTCGACGGCAACGGCTACAAGGTCACCACCACCTCGGGCGAGACCGTGAAGGTCGCCGCCAAGGACGTGATGGCCGATCGGTGCCTCGAGTGCCGCCATCCTCACCCCGTCATTTTCGACGACGAATTCGGCGAGGCGGTCGAGGATCGCGGCCTTGCCGATGCCTTCGCCGCCATCAAGACGGTCGACGAAGGCTCGACGGCCGACAAGTGGAAGTTCTGGGGACATCATTTTGATCGCTGCATTCGTTGCTTCGCCTGCCGCTCGGTCTGCCCCATGTGTTATTGCGAGGAGTGTGTCGTCGACAGCATCAACATGCACGTCCTCCAGGACACTTCTGCGGAAGAGAAGGCGAACCGCATCAAGTGGATCGAGCGCTCCGCCACCACGTCGGAGAACATCGGCTATCACTTGGTTCGCGCCATGCACCTGGCCGGGCGCTGCGTCGATTGCGGCGAATGCGAACGGGTGTGTCCGGTGAACATTCCGGTCCGTCTGCTCAACAGCGTCCTCGACTTCGAGGCCAAGGATACCTTCGGCTACGACGTCGGCATGGATCCCGGGCAGCCTTCTTTCGTGTCCTCGTTCCGCGACGACGATCCCAACGATTTCATCAGGTAGCCCCATGGAAAAGGTACTGAAAAAAGACAACCTGCGCGACTGGGTGATCGCACTCTCGTCGTATGAAGTCCACGCGCCCGCTTTTGAGGACGAGGTGTGGAATTTCAAGCAGGTCGAAAAGCCCGAAGACGCGGCTTTGGACCACACCAATACGGTCAAGCCGCCCAAGGATTTTTCATTCCCGCAGCGCGAGGTCTACTGCGAGTTTGCACAGAAGAAGGGCGAGGCGCCGATGGTGACCGAGACCCTGCCCGCCCTGGCGGCGCCCAAGGTGGTGTTCGGTGTTCGGCCGTGTGACGGACGAGCAGGTCCGCGTAACGACACGGTCTTCAGCAAGGAATTCGACGACATCTATTACTGGATGCGGCGCAAGAAGGTGGCCCAGGTGGGCCTCGCCTGCAACACGCCGCCGTCGCGCAACTGCTTCTGCACCGCCGTCGGCGGGTCGCCGCACTCCGAGGACGGTCTCGACGTCCTGATGGTCGATCTCGGTGACAGCTATCTCGTCAAAGCGCTGACCAAGGTCGGCGAGGAGATCGTCAAGGCCGGCGGCAAGGCGTTGGGTAACGCTTCGGCGGCCGACAAGAAAACGGCCGCCAAGGCCAAGGCCGACGCCGAAAAGGCCCCAATGCGCGAGATTGTCGACATCAAGACGGTCCCCGAGAATCTGCAAAAAAACTTCGATTCCGAGGTCTGGGGTGAAATGGCGCAGGCCTGCATCGGCTGCGGCATCTGCACCTTCCTGTGTCCGACGTGCCACTGCTTCGACATCAACGACGAAGTGACCAACGTAACCCCGCTACGAGGACAGCGGGTCCGCACCTGGGACAACTGCCAGTTCCCGGACTTCACCATGCACTCGTCGGGTCACAACCCACGCAACACGCTGGGGGCGCGGCTGAGACAGCGGGTCTGTCACAAGTTCCTCTATTTTGTCCAAAACCACGATACGTATCAGTGTGTCGGCTGTGGCCGGTGTATCAGCGAATGCCCGGTGGGCATCGACATCGTCGCGGTCGTGAACAAGGTGGCTCACGATGTCGGATAATATTTATCTTCCGAAGATGGGGCGTATCATCGACGTCAACTCCGAGGTCGAGGGTGCCCGCGCGATCAAGACCTTCCGTGTCGAATTCGTCAACGGTGACGGTTTCGACCACGAGTGCGGCCAGTGCGCCATGCTGTCGGTATTCGGAAAAGGCGAGTCGATGATTTCCATCGCCTCCTCGCCGCTGATCAAGGAATACAAGCAATTCAGCATTATGCGGGTGGGCCGCGTGACGACGGCCATCCATGATATGGAAATAGGCGATGTCATCGGCGTCCGTGGTCCTTATGGCAACAACTTCCCGGTCGAAGACTGGAAGGGCAAGAACCTGATCTTCATCGGCGGCGGCTGCGGCCTGGCCCCGATCTGGCCTATTATCCAGACTGCGGTGTTGCAACGTAAGGATTTCAAGGACATCACCGTCTTCTACGGTGGCCGTTCATCCCGCGATATCATGTATGCCAAGGAGCTGGAGAAGCTACGCGGTGATGCGGAGGTGCACCTTTCGATCGACAGCGAGGAGGAGGGTTGGAACGAGTTCTGCGGCTTTGTGCCCACCAATGTTATGGACAAGAGCCCGTCGCCCAAAAACGCCATCGCCATCACCTGCGGCCCGCCGATCATGATCAAGTTCGTGATCCAGAACCTGAAAGGGGCGGGCTTCGAGGACACGCAGATCTACACCACCATCGAAAATAAGATGAAGTGTGGCATCGGCAAATGCGGCCGCTGCAATGTGGGCAAGGACTATGTCTGCACCAAGGGGCCCGTTTATTCGTGGGCGGATCTTAAGGAATTGCCGCAGGAGTACTAAGGCGACCATGCCGAAATTCCCTGGAGAAAAGTCTGTATCTTAGCCTTTTCTCATATTACGATCCGGGGAAATCGGGAAGGATAACCGCTTTTATTGACCTGAATGCCGGCTGTCTGTGGTCGGCGTCTTTCCAGCAGGCTGAACGTCGGGAGAGGCCAAGGGGGAGTAGAAATGCAAGTAACCGGAATGCTCTATGGTTCCAAGCTTTTGAAGCAGGTGGGGTTCCCCTCTGCAGAAGTGTTGGGGTCCGAGGCGAGTGACGCCGAGATTAAGGAACTGATCGAGCGCTGCGGCGAGGTTTTCGTCAAGCCTATCTTCAAAGGCGGCGTCGGCAAGAAAGGCAAGGCAGGTTTGCTTGGCCGCGCCAAGGACATGCGGACCGCGCTGGCGGAAAAAGAGCGACTCTATTTCGTCGAGCACAAGCATGGCAACGCCACAGCCAAAGCCAACGGTGTCACTTTCGAAGGCGGCGTGCCGGCCGACTACGAGGTCTACTTCTCGATCTCGGACTCGACGCGCTACCGGGCACCGGCCATCACGCTGACCCATCACGGCGGCACGGACATCGAGGAACTGCCGAAGGGTAAGATCGTCGAGATCCCCTTCGATCCCCTGACCGGTCTCAAGTCCTTCGTCATCGCCAACGCGCTGTCCGACTTGGGCGCCCCGAAGGAGATTGTCTCGCCGTTGGTGCAGCAGCTGCCCAAGCTGTGGGACCTGTTCCACCTTTATGGCATGACGACGCTGGAGCTGAACCCGATCCGTATGACGGTGAGCCGGCCCGGTTATCTTTCGCCGGTCGCTTGTGACTTCAAGTGCGGCTTTGACCGAGACGATCCACGCGTCGCACGTGCCAACCTGCCGGACGATCTGTTCGCCGCCGACCACTCGGACTTCGAACAGGAGATCAACCAACTCCGGACCTACCAGGGTCAGAGCGACGTCTACGTCATCAACGAGAAGGGCACCATCCTCGCCCCGACCTTCGGCGGCGGCGCCAACTCTTTGGTCTCTGAAGGCCTGGGCGACGACGCCATCATCTCGTCGGACTTCGGCGGCAACCCGCCGTATGCCAAGATGCGCGAGGTGTCGCGGATCTGCCTCAAGTACTGGCTGGCCCAGTCCAACGTGCTGTTCCTGATCGGCGGCAAGGCCAACAACACGGACATCTACATTACCTTCCGCGCCATTGCGGATTCACTTCGAGAACACTTTTCGGAACACGGCCCGGCCCCGCTTTATGTCGTTATCGGTCGCGGTGGACCGCAGGTGATCCGCGGTATGGGTTATTTCAAGGACACCCTGGATGCGCTCCGTCTTCCCTATCGCATCTTCGGCTTCGACTCGGCGATGACGGACGTGGTCCACTACGCCCAGAAGGCCGACGAGTGGATGGAGAACGGCGGACGCGTGGAAGTCGGCAAGCTGCTCGGCATTCCGGCGGACGATGCGCGGGTCAAGCCCCGCAAGGCCAAGAAGTAAGCGACCGGCGGACAGGGAGATATCAGAGATGAAAAAGCAGGGTATTCAGGCATTCCCCAACTACTTCGTCGGCGTCGATTCGCTGGCGCAACTCGCGACCCGCAAGGACCGCATCTGCGTCCTCAACATCCTGGGGGGCGAGTCACGCACCGTGACTCCGATCAGCCACGCCTATTCTGGTGGCAACGTACTCTTCGGCACCTCGCCGGGCCGCGCCGGCCAGGTCCTGGAGACCGCAGTTGGTGACATCCCGGTCTACAACAACGTGCGTGAGGGCATGGAGGCCGGGCACCGGTTCAACGTCGGTGTCGTCTATCTGCCGCCGGCCGGCGTCCGCGACGGCGTGGCCGAGCTGATCCGCGTCAATTCGGATCTGGAGAAGGTCATAATCCTCACCGAGAAAGTTTCGGTGCACGATGCGCGCGAAATCCGGGCGCTGGGTCAGCAGGGCAACGTCGACGTCTTCGGCGCCAACTGCCTCGGCATCGCCGACTCCTGGAACCATGTGCGCTTCGGTGGCGCGCTGGGTGGCGACAAGCCCGAGGAGACGCTGCGCAAGGGCTGCATTGCGATCTACTCCAACTCGGGCAACTTCACCACCACCATCGCCAACTACCTCGGTCTTTCCGGCTGGGGCACGACGACGCTGGTCTCCAGCGGTAAAGACGTCTACATCCACTATGCGCCCGCCGAATGGGCCCACGGCCTGGCCAACGACGCCCGGTCCAAGGGCGCGGTGATGTACGTCGAACCCGGCGGGTACTACGAACAGGACTTGAATCTGACCAAGCCGACGGTCGCCTGCGTGGTCGGTCGATGGAAGGCCAAGCTGACCCGCGCCGTGGGTCACGCGGGCGCCATCGCCGGTTCGGGCGACGACGCTGCGGCCAAGGAGAAGTGGTGCATGGACCAGTTCGGGGTGGATGAGATATTCACTCCCGACAACCCGGTGGTGTCGGCCCAAGGCGCGGTGGTGATCAACATCTCTCACATCCCGGCGGCTCTGACCGAGGTCATGGCCCTGAATGGAGTCGAACCCGACTTTCCGCCCGAGGGCAACCTTGAACTCAAGCCGTGGTTCGGCAACAACCAGGGGATCAAGCTGCCCACGGAGCTGGACCTGCCCATCGTCAAGGCTCTGTCGCCTTATGACGACCAGATTGCGGCCATTGGCAAGTCGGTCGGCACCAGCTACCCGCGCCAGTCCATGAAGGATTCCTCGGGCTGCTCGATCATGGATGCCAAGACCCAGGTCACCAAGATCTTCGGCCGTTCGATTCTCGATCTTTCCAGTCTGCCGCTGGAGTCCAACGCCTGCATGGTGCTGCTGGAACAGGACAACGGCCCCAACGACAACGCGCTGATGAATACGGCCATCGCCGCCTACGTCAATATGATGGGTGATCCCGCGCTGGCAGCCGCCGACGCGGCCCGGGCCGCAGGCAACGCGCCCAACAGCGTCCTAGCGGCGGCCACCAGCATTCTCGGCCCCAAAGCGGTCGATGGTGCGCGCAAAGCGGCCGACGTCCTGATAGACCTTTTTGCCCACTTAGGGCTCATGGACGGCACGGACACCAAGTTCAAGCTGCCGGTCATCAAGCCGACCAAGGAGCAGCTTGCGGCCCTCACCGGCGAGTCAGCCGATCCCAAGGCCCTGGCCATGCTGGATGCGATCAGGAAGCGCAAGGCGAGTTCGGTCTTCACCGACTTTCTGCACGGCATCAAAGGCCACATCACCGCGGACGCGGTCCTGGCGGCGATCACCACGACCATCGCCTGGAGCCCGCTGATGCGCAAACGCGTCTCGCGCCTTACGGTCTACAATTTGCCTTGGTACATCCGCTGCCACGCCCTGATGATCGGCGTTACGGTGCCCGGCAAGGAGCACAAAAAGGATAAATTCAACGGCATCCCCATGAAACAGATCATGGAGTCGTGGACGATGACCGAACTGGCGTACCTGGCTTTGGCCAACGAGAAGCCGACGCCGGAGATCCTCTTCCCCTTCCAGGTTCTTTTGGGGCTGCTGATCTCCAATGGTGTCGGCACAATCTCGGCCCAGGGCGCCAAGGGCGGTGTGGCCGCAGACGGTCCAGAAAGTCCGGAGCGGGTGCAGATCAACAAGTCCATGGTCGGCTTCCTGACCCATACCGGCTTTGCCCACGGAGGCAACGGTTACGAGGGTATCCAGTTCCTGATTGAGAACTTCAAGGGCCGTGGCCTCGACGATGCGGCCAATCCCAAACACGGCCTCGATTTGAAGCAGATGGCGGAGGCCTATGCCACCGCGTTCGGGGACGACAAGAAGGCCCGCAAGGTGGCCGGCGAGAGTGTGCGCAACATTCCGGGCGTCAACCATCCGGTCTTCAAGGGCAAGGTGGTCAACAAGGACCCGCGCGAGGTGTTTATTGACGAGTTGTTCAAGAAACGCAATGAGTACAACATCTTCCACGACTTCTATCAGAACGTGGCTCAGGCGCTGTTTGACGCCGGCGTGACCAAGAACGTGTTCTGCGTGAACATCGATGCGGTCATCGCCGCTTTGCTGCTGAAGCTGCTCTGGCCGCGCTACATCTCGGGCGACTACTCTGAGGCGTCTCTGGAGACGGCGGCCTTCACCGCCTTCCTGTTCGGTCGTATGACGGGCTGCGCGGGTGAGATCGACGATCACATGAACCGCGGCCGCAACATGGATACGCGGACCCCGGCGTCGAAGGTATCGTACGTGTCCTAGTCGTCAGTACCAATCAATTAGAAAGGTTCTGATGGTTTTCTGTGACCTGTCATGTTCATCGACGGGGACCCGAACGCCCTGTTGTTCCTCTCCGAAGGTGTGAAGACCAGCGCTCTCGCTTTTGCTCCGCAGCCCGTCCGGGCGCGGGGGCCTCACGATTCCGATGCGGAATCCGGTTGCCCCGAACCGTTGCAGGAGCGATCCGGATCATCCAGGATCTTGCGGATGGCTTTGGCTAGGTCGTGGAAGTCAAACGGCTTCTGCAGGAAATGGTGGATGCCTATGTCGGCCAGACTGTCCGAAACTTGCGGCAAATTCCCGCTGCACAGGATCACCGGCAAGTCAGGGCGAGTGATGGGTATCCACTGAACGAGTTCGACGCCGGACATGTCAGGCATGATCTGGTTCGTCACGACAATGTCGTAGCGGGAAACATCTTTTCGGATTTCTTCCTGCGCCTCTTTGCCGGTGAGAACCGTTTCAACGTAAGCGGCGGTGACAAATTAGGCCACGGAAGCGGCGGGATTTGTCACCGCCGTTTACACAACCACTGCTCACCAAGGTGGGTGAAGGTCATCCGCTTCCCACCGTAGTGGGTTCGCAGTCTATTGCGCAGGTTGCCTTGCTGTCGGGTTTGCCGACCTTATCCGGGGATATGCCGACATAGAGAAGGGTCAGACCGTCCTTGGTCACGCACCCGTCCGTTGGTGTGGTGCCAGGGATTTCCTTGAAGAACCACGCATAGACACCCCACTCCGGTGGGACGGGACTGGGTTTGGAAAGGACTGCTGACCGGGAATAGAGAATCGGTGGATTGGTCAGGGTTCTGATGGGGTTCAACGATGACATCGCGGGGAACTTCCAAACAGATGATTAGTCTTCCTCTGCTTGGATGATCGGAGTAAGGACGTTGATCAGTTCGTCCATCCCGTCCCCATGCTCAATCACAATGTCCGCACAATCTCCGTTCCAAAACTTTTTTACGCTCGCAGGGAATGACTTCACCGTATATTTTTTGACATGTTTTCTAATAGTACTCTCTGGAACCATAGGTATAAGGTTCATTTTTTTCTTGCTCATTTTTATATATGCAACATTTTTATCGTTCTTTATTGAAATATAACTCTTCGTTGGATTTATCACTAGTTCTGGATTGATGCTCAGAACCCTGTGTTTCAACTCCCTATAAATGGCAACGACGTTCTCAGAAACGCCATCCGTATGGTGTTCCTCGTCGTAACTCGTTCTCTCTGCCGCAACCTTCTCATCACCAACGATCTCAAGGATCTCAAAATCAGGTTCTAAATGATAAACCGTGTCCTTACGATCCTCGTATTTCCGAAGAACGATGTGTTTCACCATCTTTCCCCAGGTGTCGGTATAGACCTCGCCCATCTGCGAAATCTCGCCCTTCTCACCATCAATCACGATGAGAATGTTCTGACTGTTTTCAACCACGTCGTTTATGAACTTGAAAATCTCTTGGTCGCCGAGATGCTTCTTGAACAGACCCCGAAGTTTTTTGTCGGAACTAATGATTTCAAATAACTTCCCCGTAAGGTCCTGACGCTGCTCTTGGTTCTTGAAGAACGCAAAAAACTTGGTGATTTGGGGGAAAATATGACTGTTGAAACTATGTTTCGCCAGTTCAACTTCAATCAAATAGAACTTTGGGTCAGTCTCGTCCGATAGGTCAAAAAGGAACCCGTCAGGGATGGTTCCTCCCAGAAGGTTCCCCTTCAGGAGGGTCTTGGTGTCCAAGAGGATGGTCTTCTCACCGAACAAGAGTTTGGAGTTCGCGAACACCTCTTCCTCAAAATCCTTCTCCTTCTGGAAAGTGACTTCGGGAAGTCTGCGATTCGTCGTGAAAACGCCCATTTTGAAAGACCTCAAGTTCCGTGTGGATGACAGTCTGCCTCAACCGGACGAAACCATCCATCGTTTGTTCAAACTTGCCTCCAACTGAATCCTCACCATTCCTCACCGCTTAGACACGCCGACGTGCTCCCCGGTGGCAATCCACCTAAAAGCAGATTGCCACTCCTCAGCGACGATCTGACGGACGCTGAGATGGCGCCCCGATCCCCGAGATTCTATGAAGAGCGGATGAATACCAACGAGACATTTTCTCGCGTCAAGATGGATGCCCAGTTGAAGGACGTGGGATGGAATCTCACAGACGACGTGAGCGTCCGTTACGAATATCTGCTACCTGACAACACCAAGGCAGATTACGTCCTCTGCAATCGGCACGGACACAGTTTGGCGGTCGTTGAAGCGAAGCGCGCCTCCATCAATCCCGTTGAGGCGGAAGATCAGGCAAAGGGATACGCTGAGCAACTTGGCATCCCCTACATCTTCCTTGCGAACGGTGAGGAGGTCTGGTTCTGGGAATGGGAGAAGGAGGCACATCCCCACAAGGTCAAAACCGTGTTCTCCCAGGAAGACCTTGAGCGGCGTTCCGCAAGTCGGACGCTCAAGGTTGATCCACTCACCATTGAGATAGATGCCAAGATCGCTGGTCGCGATTATCAGAAAGAATGCATCAACACTCTTTGCCAGGAGATGGGGTATGGCAGGCGGAAGATGCTGGTGGAAATGGCAACCGGCACCGGCAGTATGCGTCCCTTGTCGGAACAAAAATCCGGTGAAATCCGCAGCGGTTATTTTGTCACGAGCCCTTAGGAGTCGACGACCTTACCCGGGTTCATGATGTTGTTTGGATCGAGCGCCCGCTTAAGGGTACGCATGAGATCGAGTTCGACCTGCGAACGGTAATGCGCCAGTTCGTCCTTCTTTAGCATGCCGATACCGTGCTCGGCCGAGAAAGTGCCGTTCATGGAGACGGCGATGTCGTGGACGATGCGGTTCATCTCCTCCCAGCGGGCCAGGAAGGCTTTCGTTTCCATCCCCTCGGGCTGGGACAGATTGAAGTGGAGATTGCCGTCACCCATGTGGCCGAAGGGGCAGACCCGGACGCCAGGGAGGGCACCTTCCACCGCTTTCGTCGCCTTTTCGACGAACTCGGCCACGCGTGAAACAGGCACTGCCACGTCATGCTTGATACTGCCGCCCTCGTGTTTCTGGGCCTCGGGGATGGCTTCGCGGATCGCCCAGAGCGCGTCTCCTTGGGCAATGCTTTCGGCCAGCACGGCATCCGTGGCCGTCCCGTCCTCAAAGGCAGGACCCAGGCACTTCTCCAGCCCCCCCCTGAGGTCGTCGTCGGGGCGTGGGCTGGTCAGTTCGATCAGGAGGTACCAGGGGTGAGGAGCGCTGAAGGGATCGGCGACACCCGGGATATGGCGCGTGCCGAACTCCAGCACCCGGCGTGCCACCAACTCGACGCCGGTCAGGGTGTTTCCCAGGTCTTCCCGGACCCGTTCGAATAGCGATAACGCGGCGCTGACGGTTTCGCAGGCGACGAAGGCGGTTTCGCGGCTGACCGGCCTGGGAAACAGCTTCAGTTGGGCTGCGGTGATGATGCCCAGAGTCCCCTCGGAGCCGATGAAGAGCTGCTTCAGGTCGTAACCTGTGTTGTCTTTGCGCAGGCTCCTCATGCCGTCCCACACCTGCCCGTCGGGCAAAACCACTTCCAGGCCCAGCACCAAGTCCCGCACGTTGCCATAGTGAAGCACGTTGGTGCCGCCGGCATTGGTGGCGATGGTGCCGCCGATGTGACATCTCCCCTCGGCGCCGAGTGAAAGCGGGAAGAAAGCCCCTGCATCCTCCGCCGCTCGCTGCACATCCGCCAGGATCACACCCGCCTCGACGTTGATGGTATGGTTGAGCGTATCCACCTCGCGAACCTTGGTCAGGCGTTCGGTGGAGAGCACGATGCCTCCCCGGGCCACACTGCCGCCGACCAAGCCCGTGTTGCCGCCCTGAGGCACGATTTCAAGGCCTGTCCGGGCGCAGAGGCGCACGACCTCCGCCACTTCCATGGCCGAGGCCGGGCGCACCACGACGTTCGCGGTTCCGGTATACCGGCCGCGTTCCTCGGCGAGGTAGGAGGCCATGCCGGCCGGATCGGCGATCCAACCCTTGTCCCCCACCACCTCGTGAATGACTTCGAGCACGTCTTCAGTCACAGCAGATAATGTCTAGCACAGTCTTGCCGCTTGCAGGAAGACGGGGACAGGGGGTAGGACAGCACCAGGACCGAAAGGACGCGCCGTGTCTCCACCCCTGCTCGCACTGAAGGACGTCCGTCTCACCTGGGGTGGAGAAGATCTGTTTCCGGGGTTGGAGTTCTCCGTCGCCAAAGGCGAGCGCATTTGCCTGGTGGGGCGCAACGGGTCGGGCAAGTCGACCCTAATGAAGATTATGGCCGGAATCGTCGAACCCGACGCGGGCGAGGTCTTCGTTCAGCCCGGCTGCCATGTGGCCTATCTGCCCCAGGGACCGGACTTCAGGGGATACGCCAATTTGGCGGACTACGTGGCGGCGGGCCTGCCGCATGGCGAGGCGGACGAGCATCACCGCGTCCAGGTGTTGCTTGACGCGCTGAAAATAGATGGAGCGATGGCGCCCGACGTTCTGTCGGGCGGCGAACGCAAGCGGGCGGCCATCGCGCGCGCCCTGGTGGGCGAGCCCGACGTGCTGCTGCTCGACGAGCCCACCAACCATTTGGACCTGCCGACCATCGAATGGCTGGAGGAAGAACTGCAGGCCTTTCGTGGCGCCTTCTTGGCTGTCAGCCATGATCGTGCTTTCCTCGATCACCTGACTCGCACCACGCTGTGGCTGGACCGGGGCGTGGTGCTGCGCCTGGAGAAGGGTTTCGACGCCTTTGAGTCTTGGTCCGAAGAAGTTCTGGCGCGAGAGGCCGAAGAGACCCGCAAGCTCGAAAAGCTGATTGTGGAAGAGACCCGCTGGTCGCATCAGGGCATCACGGCGCGCCGCCGGCGGAACGAGGGACGGCTCAGGCGCCTGAATGCCTTGCGGGCCGAGCGGGCGAAGCGGATCGACCCCCAGGATCGGGTCAAGCTGGCAGCCGAGTCGGGAAGCAGGTCGGGCCGCCTGGTGGTTGATGCGGAGAAGATCTCCAAGACCCTCGGCGACCGGATCCTCCTCAAAGGGTTCTCGACACGCATCATGCGGGGCGACCGGGTCGGCATCATGGGGCCTAACGGGGCGGGCAAGACGACGCTTTTGAGGCTGCTGACCGGCGACCTGGAGCCCGACACCGGGACCATACGGTTGGGCACGGGATTGACGCCGATTTATCTTGACCAGACCCGCTCTGCGCTGGACCTGGACAAGACGCTGTGGGACGTGCTGGCCGATACCGGGGGCGACCAGATTGACGTCCGTGGCAAGCCGCGTCACGTGGTCACCTACATGAAGGAGTTCCTGTTCGACCCCCGCTATGCGCGGGCACCGGTCAGCAAGCTCTCGGGTGGCGAGCGCAACCGGCTGTTGTTGGCCAAGGTTTTGTCCAGACCCAGCAATTTCCTGATCCTCGATGAGCCCACCAACGACCTCGACATGGACACCCTGGACCTTCTGCAGGAGGTTCTGGACGAGTTCGACGGGACCCTGCTTCTGGTCAGCCACGACCGCGATTTCTTGGACCGCATCGTCACCTCGACCATCGTTATGGAGGGGGACGGCTCGGCGGTCGAATACGCAGGCGGCTATACGGATTACTTGGCCCAGAAGGCGGGGGCAACGGGACTGGCTAAGGCGGATACGACCAGGGTCTCTGCACCCAAGAAGGCCAGGGAGAAGCCGAAATCCAAGGCCAAGACCAAGACCAAGCTCTCCTACAAGGACCAGCGCCGTCTGGGAGAATTGCCGGACCTTCTGGCGGGGGCTGAGACGGAAGTGTCGCGGCTGGAAGAGGCCTTGCACGATGCCGGCCTCTTCTCGCGTGACCCGGACGCTTTCCATTCCGCAACAGCGCGTTTGGAGGTGGTGCGGAGCGATCTGACCGCCATGGAGGAGGAATGGCTGGAGCTCGAGGTACTGCGCGAAGCCCTGGAAGGCTGACGGCGGTAGCTGGGGTTAGCGCCGCCCCGCCGCCCGGCGCAGCCGGTCATTGATCGCCCTGCCCAGGCCGTCCTCGGGGATGGGCCGGACTGCGATGCCCGTGAAGCCGCCTTCATCCAGTTCGCGCAGCACGGCGAAAAGGTTGGCCGCCGCTTCGGTGAGGTCTCCGTCGGGGCTCAGGTTACGGGTGGTGTCGGCGGAGGTGTCGGGGCCGAAGGCGAGCAGGGCTTCTCCCTCCGCAGGGGTGCGAGCGTTCATCCTGAGCGGTGTCCGGGGCGCATAGTGGCGGCTCAGCAGGCCGGGGGACTTGGGAGGGGCGTCCTTGCCGGCCTCGGCCAGCGGTCCGGTAACTGCCTCGATGTCCTCGGCCGGGACGCCACCGGGGCGCAATAGGGTCGCCATCGGGCCGGAGAGGTCGAGCACGGTCGATTCCAGTCCCACTTGGCAAGGGCCACCGTCGAGGACGGCGTCGATTCGGCCTCCCAGGGATTGCAGAACGTGCGTTGCCCGGGTCGGACTGACCTCTTCGGAGCGGTTGGCGCTGGGGGCGGCAATGGGACAGCCCACCGTCTCCAGCAGTGTGTGGGCGAGTTCGTGGGCCGGGATGCGGACGGCCAGGGTCTCCAGGCCGGCGCTTGCCAAAAGGGACACCGGGCAATCGCGCCGCCGCTTCAGCACCAGGGTCAGCGGTCCCGGCCAGAGGCGCGCTGCCAGGGTGCTGGCCCGCGTGTCGAATTCCACCAGAGCCTCCGCTGCCGCGAGATCCGGTATGTGAACGATGAGGGGGTTGAAGGCCGGCCTGTCCTTAGCGGCAAAGATGGCTGCGACCGCCTGATCGTTGGTGGCATCGGCGCCCAGGCCGTAGACTGTTTCGGTGGGAAAGGCAACCAGCTTACCCTCGCCCAGGAGCCGCGCGGCTTCGGATAGGGAAGCAGGAGAGGGGGATAGGAGCCGGCTGTCGGTCACGGAACGGGCCTTGCGTTAGCATTTGAAGGGGCGTTGAAACCTGAAGGGCCGCCGCTGTGACGCGACGGCCCTTCAACCCTTCTAATCGACGGCCCGGGCCATCGCAAGTGGGTGACCCCGAGGCCGAAGTCACCGTACAGGAGTACGGCGGCTCTTTTGTGCCGAACTACGGCATCGGCTTCCTCTGTCAGTGACGGGGTTTAATGCTGTTCCCGCACTCCCCGCTATCGACAGGAAGTATAGACGAGATGCGGCGTAAACGCAACAAAAACACAAACACATTAGAGAAAACGAAACAAAAACAAATCCGATCTTAGTCCTCAGGCCAGGGAATATCTGCCCCGCAGGCCACGAAATGGGGATTTTCGAACCCCGGCTTTCCGTAGTCGAACGGAGAGCGGTCGAGGCGGGTCACGGCCCCTCCGGCGGCCTCCAGAACCGCATGTCCCGCCGCCGTGTCCCATTCCATGGTCCGGCCCAGGCGCGGGTAGATGTCGGCCCGGCCCATGGCAATGCGACAGAACTTGAGAGACGAGCCGGCACTCACCTCCTCGTGGACGGCGAAGGGAGCCAGGAAGTCGTTGGTCTCTGGCGACTTGTGGCTACGGCTGACGACG
This sequence comes from Rhodospirillales bacterium, assembly GCA_003354135.1. Classification (GTDB taxonomy): domain Bacteria; phylum Pseudomonadota; class Alphaproteobacteria; order Rhodospirillales; family GLO-3; genus GLO-3. The sequence goes on along the minus strand of PIVK01000004.1, from coordinate 59,791 downwards.
GCCGTCATGCCTTCGGCAGGTGTCTTGCGGCAGGTGATGGGATGCAGGGCGCGATCGGGCGTTTCGGCAAAGGCGCCGGTCGGGCCGCCGATGAACATCTCGCCGATTGCCGGGGCATAGACCACGCCCAAAACCGGCCGCCCGGCGTCGATGAGCGCGATATTGACCGTGAACTCGCCGCTCTTTCTGATGAACTCCTTGGTGCCGTCCAGGGGGTCGACCAACCAGAAGGGCTCGTTCCGCCCGGTCAGGTCGGGCACGTCGCCGGCTGCGGCGGCTTCCTCGGCGATAATGGGATAGAGGCCGGTTATTTCGGATCGGATCGCCTGGACGATAATCTTCTCGGCCCTACGGTCCGCTTCGGTGACGGGGGACTTGTCGTCCTTGGTCTCGACCTCGAATCCGCTTTCGTAGATCTCCATGATGGTGCGCCCCGCACGCCGTGAGATCTCGGCGGCCCGGTCTATGAATGATTGGGGAATTTCGATCATGAGTGACTCCAGATGGATTGCGGGTTGTCGAGATTGCGGGCATGAAGCTCCTCGGCGACAAAACGCCAAGCCTGAAAATCATCGGAAAAATGGTTGGCAGCCATGCCCGCCTTGAGCTTGAGGTGGCCGAGGAAAGTCTTGGGGTCGGGCAACTGCTCCCAGACCGATGGGAGGAACAGGGCTCGGCGCATGCCTTCGGCGATGACCAGTCCGTCGATACGGGGCCGCAGACGCGCCAGTAAGTCGGCCTCGCCGGAAAATGCGATGGGCGCCTGCGGACTTAACACCGAAATGGAGAGTTGGAGATTCTCCACCTCGTCGGAGGTGAGCTTTGGAAACCGAGGATCGCGGAAGGCGGCGGCATAGGCATTCTCGACCACGTCCTGCACCAGGGAGCGCCGAGCCTGCGGCGAACCGATGCAGCCGCGGAGGTGCCCCGCCCTCTTCAGGGTTACGAAGCAGGCGCCCTGTTCGCGGAGCGCGGCCGGATGGACCTCGACCTCCACGGGTTGCACCGTGTCGTGTGCCAAGCCATACGCAATCGACCCGCCCGCCAAATGGAGCAAGGACTCCCCGTGCTCCTGCAACAGGCGTTTGGTCTGGGCGCCAAAGTCTTGTTCGCCCTCATGACGGTCTTCAGGCATCGGCATCCCCTTCGGTCAACACCCAGGATCCGTAGCCAACCACCTGGTTGCGGGGGCCTGCTGTGTCGCCGGAGTTGCGCAGGTCCACGGTCTCGATGGTCATGGCACGGCGCTTGGCAGTGGCCAGCAGGCCCCGCACCGGATAGCGGCCGCAGGCAGCATTGTCCGAGATGGCATTACCGTCCATGTTCTCGATCGCTTTGCAGGTTCTTGCGTCAATGTCGATGGCGGACTCGTAATCGAGGTAATGACTGAGGTCGGTGCTGATGACGATCAGTGTCTCGGGCCCGCCCCAGAGACGGTCCAACACCTCGGCGATTTCGTCTGCTGATGCCGGGCCGACTACGAGGGGGACTAGCGAAAACTCGCCCAACATCTCCTGCAGGAAAGGCAGGTGGACTTCGAGGCTATGCTCCAAAGCATGAGGCTGGTCGAAGATCTGGACCTGGGACATATCGAGCATATCCTCGATGGCCTTACGATCAAGTGGGATTTGCCCCAAAGGAGTAACAAAAGCGTCTGCTGAGCTGGCGGCCAGTCCTTTGACGGGAACCCGGTGGCAGGGGCCCAGCAACACGACGCGTGTAATCACGTCCCGGACCGCAGCCAAACGGACATAGGCGGTGGCAGCGACGGGTCCGGAATAGACGTAGCCGGCATGGGGGGCGATGATCGCCTTGGGCACGGGACCCTGCCAGGCCCCGGCCTCATCAAGGTAGGCGCGTACGGCAGTGTCCAGTTCCCGGGCGTTCCCGGGATAGAAAGCCCCGGCAACAGCGGATTGGCGGACGGTGGTCATGATGTAGCCCTCATTCCGTTCTATTAGACCTACTGCGAAAGTCCGCGTGTGAAAGTTATTGGCGTCGGATGCGTTTGACCCTCACAGGATCCCGCTCAGTATCCCATCTGCAGATTGACGATTCCAGCGATGATGTCGATGGGATAAGTCTCCCCGTTCCCCCGAAACGGAAAACCACGACCGGGACCAGTTAACCGCTACGGTCGAATGGGCTTTGACCGGACAAGACATCCATTCCAGCTTATCCGACCATTACATGGCCGTCTGCCCTCCCAATATTGAGTAAGCGGGCCATCCATCTTTGGATTTGCCAACTACGAATTAGTGTAGGTTAATGTTTTCAAATCACACAAGATTATTGAAAACATAATTAGCGGAAAGTGCGTTGTAATCATCCGTATTTGACTGGTCTGCTTGTTTGTGGTAATCGCAGCATACCTATGTGATTGGGATGCTCTTAAAAGGGTGATGACGCGAACTCACCTGAGCCGAATATCGGTAGCGTTTGGCCGTCGTTTCAAGCCCTCTTCATGGGGCGGTTTGAAAGCTTTCCTTGAGGCCCTGACATGGTGGCTTTACGCCTCCAGTCCAGCTACTCCCGATATGGTCGTCCTGGTCCTGTCAAGGACACAGAGAGAGCAATATGACGGACGATTCGGCCAAGCCCCCCACCACACCGAAAAAACGCCGTAAGCGTAAACTTCGCCCCGGCATTCGTGAAAACGGACAGCAGATACAGCAGATAGGGACACCCCGCCCGATCGATGTTCATGTCGGGCGCCGCGTTTGGTTGCGCAGGACATTCCTGGGCATGAGCCAGGAAACGCTGGGTGAAGCCGTCGGTCTCACCTTCCCGCAAATTCAAAAGTACGAGCGTGGGGCGACCCGTATCGGCGCCTCCCGCCTTCATGAGTTTTCCGAAATTCTGAATGTCCCCGTGTCGTTTTTCTTTGACGACATACCGCAGGTAATCAGGGACGCCGAGGACGCCTGCCGTAAAGGGATCGGGTCCGACCCGGCCCCCGCTAAGGGTGAAACCGCACTCGGCTTTGACCCTTTTGCCAGAAAGGAGACCGTTGAATTGGTCCGGGCTTACTACCGGATAAAGGACGCGGCCGTTCGGAAACGGGTGTTCGAACTCGCCAAGACGATTGGCGATAACGATAGCGAAAGCGAAAGCGGAGAGGGCTGACACAATGACCGCACAACAGCCCCGGAAAGACCACACCGGTTATATCAAGTCCTGTCTGGAAGTCCTGAAGAACGACAAGAAGGCTATTTTCACAGCCGCTGGGTATGCGGAGAAGACGGTTGCGTATCTTTTCAATCTTCGAGGACCAGGAGCAAGCCAGAAGCCGTGTAACGCCATCATAGAAGGGGCGCCCGCCACCCTTCGATGATGCCGCCAAAGTATCCAACTCGAGAACCACGCTAGAAGGAACCTGACCATGTCCGACCATGATTCTTGCAAGGCGTTGCTCCGCGAAGCACGCGCCAACGCAAAACGAAACAGGGTAACAGTCCCAAGAAGGCTGACCGCCTGGATTAACCGCACCGGCCCCAACCCTTACGGAGAAGTCCGGGACCGGGACGGGATCCTAATTTGGGAGGGCCGTTGCCATTGTGCCTTTAACGGGAAGGCTCTTGCCATACGCGCTCTCATCGCCAAAGCGGGAAAGAGCGCCTAGACGCTATCGCGGACCGGGGGAGCTTTACCTCCAAGGTATTACGACAGCAACCACGCCAAAGGAGACGGCGATAAGAACAAGGAATGCCGAGGATACATAGACAGCATCGCCAACCGTTTTGCCGTCATCATTGGAGAGGTTGAACCTAAAAACGGCAGTGAGGCCGAATTTTTTTTGGCGGGCGGCATTGGGTTTCAACTTGCGATGGCAGTCTGATTTTGGACCCTAGCGGCCCTACCAATCTTGCCCGGTGCCACGACCACAACCACGCTCAAGTCCTAGAACTTTTGGGAACTTTGATCTGGCGGACATCGCCCGATGTTGCCTTGTCGAGGCCGTTGCGGACCCCGTACTCCTGATCGAGGTTCGTCCTCATGGAGGCGGATGGCAACAAAGAGCCCCCTTGACTTTCCCCCGGTCACGCCCCATTTATTCAGAAATGATTACTAAGGGCGAGAGGGTTATTAATGCCGAAACTGGCGCACCCACGACCGCACGTGCATTCGTCTACCGTTCTCGGAGGGACGATTCGGCAGATTAGAGGAAAGCTAAGTCAGTTCGACTTTGCGCAGATTATTGGTGCGCAACAAAATAAAGTATCCAGAATGGAGCGCGGCCTTGCGGAGCCCAGCCCGGCAGAGCTTGTTGCCATTGCCCATCATGCCGGACGTTCTATTGATGAGTTGTTGACTGTTCCAATTAATGCGCAGCCTGACCGTGTACCAGTTATCGGTACAATTGAAATGGGGGTTTGGCGTTCAAGAGATACAACACAAAGAGAATCTGCCAGAACTGTACTTTTCAATCACCACTCCAGTTATGCGGATTACCCAAAATACGGCGTGGAGATTAAAGGGGACGCCGCAGCTCCCGCCTATCCCTCGGGGTCTGTTGCGGTCATCGTATATTTTTCTGACTTAGATTGTGGCCCGAAATCCCACGATAACGTGGTCTGTATTCGGCACGGCCTAGACGGTAAGCGGGAATATACAATTAGGAGATATACGGAAGAGGGTGCCACGGGAAAGATTTGGCTGACACGCCCGGGAGGCATGGAAGATCCGTTTGTTGTCGGCGCGACAAACATCGGCGTGGAGAGAGATGTTGAAATTGTTTCTTTGGTTATAGGCGGCTACCATCTAAATTACCCCAAAACGTAACCCTTCTTTGTCGGCCTGGTGATTTTTGGATGAGATTGATGTATTTATAATTAAGTGCCGGGATGGAGAATGGCGCTTATGACGCCGATATTCGATTGTTTCGACATAACTCCTCCCTCAAGGAGGGGGGCGTTATAGGTTAATTATCAAATTTAGAATTCAGTTTTATCTAATTTAGAATTCATTCGGGTCTAATATAAATTTGTATCCACGTAACACATTGAAAAACAACAGGTAGATAGTGTTACAGAATCGTTTTAGGAAGAAAACTCCAATTCACCCTCCGCCCCTCTGAAACCCGCAGAAACATTAGAGTCGCATAGGTTTGGAGGGGGGCGAAAATGGACCGAAGTTTTTCCGGTTCCGGCTCCGAGGAATTCTTTTAGGAATGAACGGAGTGACCTTCCCCTGGAATTTCGGACCAGATAGTCCATAAGTAATTTACCACTTGGTCCGGGATTCCAGGGGAAGGTCACTTCAGCGTCTTCGCCGATCAGAAACAACACGGCCCGTTGGCGCCCCGTTCACATCGGAAGCCTGCAAAATGTGCACGTTCGCAGCAGGTCTATCCCCTATAATCAATAATTATTTCCTGTCGGAAAAAGAACTGTAAAGGGGGTGATCTGATGAGCGGATTCGACGATTTCGCTACGCTGGGAGAGGGTATCCAGAGCCACCATCCCGGGCGTTATTGGCATGTCCTGGACGACGGGCGGATCCAGTGCGACATCTGCCCGCGCGAGTGCAAGCTCAAAGAAGGACAGCGAGGACTCTGTTTTGTTCGCGCCCGCCATGATGATGGAATTGTGTTGACCACCTACGGGCGGTCCAGCGGGTTTTGTGTCGATCCCATCGAGAAGAAGCCCCTCAACCATTTCCTGCCCGGAACCCCTGTGCTCAGCTTTGGCACCGCTGGATGCAATCTGACCTGCAAGTTCTGCCAGAACTGGGACCTCTCCAATGCCCGCGATTTTGACCATCTCCAGGCCAAGGCGGCCCCCATCATGATCGCCGAGGCGGCGCTGAAGACCGGGTCCAGGAGCGTTGCCTACACTTACAACGATCCCACGATTTTTCTCGAGTATGCTGTGGACGTGGCTGCTGCCTGCCGCGAACGGGGGCTAAAGAATGTCGCTGTCACGGCCGGCTACATCAACCCGGAAGCGCGGACGGAATTTTTCGGTCTGATGGATGCCGCCAACGTGGACCTCAAAGCGTTTGCCGAGAGGTTCTATCAGAAGCTTTCCACAGCCCACCTGCAGCCGGTCCTGGATACCCTGGTCTATCTGGTGCACGAGACCGATGTCTGGGTCGAAATTACGACCCTGCTGATTCCCGGGGAGAACGACTCTGACGGTGAACTGGACGAAATGACCCGTTGGGTGGTGGAGAACCTCGGACCTGACGTTCCCATGCACTTCTCCGCCTTCCATCCCGACCACAAGATGATGAAGACCCCGCCGACGCCGCTCGCCACCCTGATCAGGGCGCGCGAGACCGCCATGAGGAACGGCGTGCGCTACGCCTACATCGGCAACGCCCACTACCCGGAAGGGGACAGCACCTACTGCCTCGGCTGCGGGACCATGCTGATCGGGCGGGACTGGTATCGGTTGTCCACCTGGAACCTGACGGCGGACGGGCATTGCAGCGCCTGCGGCGCGGCATGCGCCGGTGTTTTCGACGGTCCGCCCGGTGACTGGGGACGCAAGCGCATGCCGGTGCGGATCGGGGACCGTGCGAGGTGACAGCACATTCTCGACCTGATAAATGTGTTGCTGGCTTCCACATTCAGGTTCTTTCTGTCCAATCATGTCGAAAAAGCGTCTTCTGATAGGCATCAAGTTCCTTTTGTCGGGGGCGCTGATCTGGTTTTTGGTCCAGAACATCGATCTCGATCAGGCCCTGACTCGTGCCGGGGGCATGGCTCCCGAATACCTGGCGGCCGGCTTGGCGCTGCTTTTTGTCCAGCTCCCCATTGCCAATTGGCGGTGGCTGATTGCGCTCAGGGCCATGGGCGAGCCGTTGCCGTTCTGGAAGGCATTTACCTTTCTCTATATCGGAATTTTCTTCAATCAAATCCTGCCCTCGTCGGTCGGGGGCGACGCCGTGCGAATTTACAAGTCCTATAAGGGCGGGCTGAGCCTGCCGGGGGCCGTCAACGGCGTAATGCTCGACCGGGTGGCTACGGTTCTGGCCCTGATCCTCCTGGTTGCCGTCTTGCAGCCCCTTCTGGTGGCGCGAATCGAGGGCGATACCGTCACTTGGGTTTTTCCCCTTTTGTCCGTGGCGGCGGTCGGCGGGGTCGTGGTCCTCATGCTGCTCGACCGCATGCCGGAATCCATCCGTGGGTGGAAGGCGATCCGGGGCATGGCCTACCTTGCGGCTGATACGCGCCGGGTTTTTCTCAGTATTCGCTGGACGCCGTTGGCCATAGGTGTAAGTGCTTTGGGGAACATCAATATTTCCCTGGCCGTCTACGTGCTGGCGCGGGGGCTCGATATTCCGGTAACGGCGATGGACTGCATTATTCTCGTCCCACCGGTGATTCTGATAACGACGCTTCCCATTTCCATTGCGGGTTGGGGGGTGCGTGAAGGAGCAATGGTAGGGGCCTTTGCGTTGATCGGCATTCCGGCCGAGAGTTCCTTGGTTCTGTCCATCGTGTTTGGTTTGTTGGCTGTCGCAATCAGCCTCCCGGGCGGTCTGATGTTCCTGTTTTCCGGTGAGAGGACCTCCGAAATGGACCTGGACCATTTGCAGGCCGAGTCGAAGCAATAGAACTGAGATGCCAAGAAACATCGAATTTTGCGTCAGAGGGAGAGTTCCATGAAGATCGTATTTTCCAAGCCTGGCCTTCCCCAAACCGGCATGGTGGTTGTCGGTGTGTTCGCGGAGCGTGAGTTGACCTCCAGCGCCCGATCACTGGACGAGTCCATGAACGGCGGCTTGGTCCGCGCGATCGAGGCGAGCCGTTTCAAGGGCGGCAAGGGCCAGTCGCTGACGGTTCTGGCACCGGCAGGTACCAGGTTGGACCGGGTTTATGTCTACGGGCTTGGCGAGGCCAAGGACGTCGATATCTTGGGACTGCAGGCGGTGGGCGGGCAGATCTACGCCGCGCTATCTTCCAAGAGGGCTGCGTCCGTTCACGTCGCCGTCGATCGGCTTGAGGACTCGGAGCTTGCTGCGCATGAGATGGCAGCCGAGATTGCCCTTGGGGCACGGTTGCGGTCCTACCGCTTCGACAAGTATCGGACCAAGCAAAAGAAGGACGACAAGCCTTCGCTGAAGACCCTTCACGTTCACTGCGAGGAGGGGGAAAAGGCCCGGGCGGCCTACCGGGTCTCGGACAAGGTGGCGGACGGCGTGTTTCTAACCCGCGACCTGGTGTCCGAACCGGCCAACGTCCTTTTCCCCGAGTCCTTCGCAAAGATCATCAAGGATGAATTGGAGCCCTTGGGCGTCGAGGTCAATGTACTCAAGCCCAAAGATATGAAGGAACTCGGTATGGGTGCGCTTCTCGGTGTTGCCCAAGGCAGTGCCCGCGAGGCCCGGCTGGTTACCATGACCTGGTGGGGCGCCGGCAAGCCCGCAAAGAAGGGCAGGACGAGCAAGGACAAGGCCCCTCTTGCCTTCGTCGGCAAGGGCGTGACCTTCGACACCGGGGGGATCTCCATCAAACCGTCGGCCGGTATGGAGGAGATGAAGTGGGATATGGGTGGGGCCGGCGTGGTGACCGGCCTGATGAAGGCTCTGGCCGGACGTAAGGCTAGGGTCAACGCCGTCGGCGTGGTGGGGCTGGTCGAGAATATGCCGTCCGGCACCGCCCAACGTCCGGGGGATATCGTTACCTCCATGTCCGGGCAGACGATCGAGGTTCTCAACACCGACGCCGAGGGACGGCTGGTGTTGGCGGATGCTCTTTGGTACTGCATGGAGACGTTCAAACCCAAGCTCATGGTCGATCTGGCGACGCTGACGGGTGCAATAATCATCAGTTTGGGGCACGAGATGGCGGGCGTCTTTTCAAACAACGACGAGTTGGCCACCAACTTGGTGGCCGCCGGCACCGAGGTTGGCGAGCATCTGTGGCGGCTGCCGCTGGGCGATGAATACGACAAGATGCTGCGCTCGGACGCCGCAGACATGAAGAACATCGGGGGCCGGGGCGCGGGCAGCATCACCGCCGCCCAGTTCCTGCAGCGCTTCGTCGGCGATGTTCCCTGGGCGCACCTGGATATTGCCGGTGTCTCCTGGTCGAAGAAGGGGACGCCGACGGTGCCCAAGGGCGGCACCGCCTTTGGGGTGCGTCTTCTCGACCGCATCGTGGCGGACTTCTACGAGAAGTAGGGCCTCATGACCGCCATCGCCTTCTACCATTTGCAGCGCTGGCCCTTGGAGCGGGCATTGCCCAAGCTCCTGGAGAAAACCATGGCCGCAGGAAAGCGGGCGGTGGTGCTGGGGGGATCGACCGAGAGGGTCGAGTCGCTGACCAATCTGCTCTGGACCTATGACCCCGCTTCCTGGCTGCCCCACGGCACGGCCCGCGACGGTCGTGCCGAGGATCAACCGGTGTGGCTTGCGACGGAGGACGAAAACCCGAACGGGGCGACATTCCTGTTCCTCACGGATGGCGTTGCATCGGAACGGGTGGGGGACTACGAGCGGTGCTTCGAACTATTCGACGGCAACGACCAGGCGGCCGTGGCGGCGGCGCGGGATCGCTGGAAAGCCTACAAGGAATCCGGGTTCGACCTCGCCTATTGGCAGCAGACGGAACGGGGAGGTTGGGAGCAGAAGGGCTGATCAGCTGTGGGGTTTAAAACGTTGGGTGCCGCCGGTGCGGCGCGTATCGGCCTGTTTGGCTTCGCGTTCGGATTCAATTCTTGATTCCCGTGCGGCGAGGCGCTTGGCACGCATCTTTTTTTCCCACTTTCTGTAGGCCCTTTTGTTGGACTCGATTCGCTTTTGAAGGACCATGTATGTGATCTGAGATCCCATGAAGGCGAGGATGGGGCCGGACAAAAGGGTAAAGATCCAATAGATGATGTGCGACGCCTCGACGAAGCTGATGAGCACGCCGTGGTAATAGAGCGCAAAGACAATCAACGCGAGCTCGGAGACCAGAGCCAGGCGGAAGGCAATGCTTTCGGTCAGCTTGCGTGTCGGTCGGGGGCCGGCGTAGGCGACGAAGATGCTCCGCATCAAGCCGCCGGCAAAGTTGCCCAACAAGACCAGGATGCACACCGTGGCGATGAACATCTGGTGCTTGGTGAACCCGAACAGAATCAGGATCTGTTTTGCAACGACAAACATAGTTAAGTGATGTCCTGCCAACCTATTCCCCGGTAGAATGCCTAGATGGAGATGGGGGGCTATCCCTTTTCCCCGTGGTGCCGCGCAGGTTTGCGCAGGCAAGTCCGAATCATCCTAATAAAACCATATACGGTCGAGGATTAACAAACACTTTACACGATTCCGGATGCCTGGGAGGGGCGTTACTTTTCAGAACCTTGGTCATCAATCCGCTCGAGAAACAGCGCCAGAACTGTACCGGCAAGCGACAACCCGGCCATGGCGAGGAAGGCCTGTCCGGCCAGCACGGCATAGAGTTCACCCGAGACGAAGGTCATGAAGCCCAAGGCGAGGCCCATAACGACGGCTGAATAGATGCTCTGGGCCGTGGCTGAGAGGGCGGGGGGCACCGCGCGCGAAATGAAGTGAATGGCGCCTAAATGGGCTGCGCCGAAGGTGAAGGCATGCAGGATCTGCACGAACAGCAGGGCGGAAAGCGTATCCGTTGCACCGGCAATCCCCCAACGCAGCATGCCGGCCAGCCCGCCCAGCAGGATCAGGCGGACGGGGCCGATTCGCGCGAGCAGCCATGTGCCCGCCATGAACAGCAGAATCTCGGCGATCACCCCTTCAGCCCACAGCCAGCCGATGATGTCTTCGCGGTAACCTGCGCTCCGCCAGTGGATAGTGGCAAATCCGTAGTAAACGGCGTGGCTGGACTGAATTAGTGCCGTCGCGGCGAGGAATAGGACGAATCGACCTTGGCCCAGGACCCCGAGCAGCGGGGCTCTTCCGGTGGCCTTCGGGGTTCGTTCGTCCGGAATCATGAACAAGGTTAGTGTCGTGATCGCGAGCATTCCCAGGATCAGGAAATAGAGCAGGTCCTCGGAACGTCCGACCAGGCCCCAACCCGTGAGAACGGCCGCCGCGATAAAACTCGCTGATCCCCAGAGCCGAACCCGCCCATAGTCGATGCCGTTCCGTTCGACGCTCAGCATGGCGATGCTTTCGCCCAACGGAATGATGGGACCCCACAGCAGCAGGAATACAACCGTCAGGGTGAACAGTGGCCAGAATCCCTGGGCGTATGTGAACAATGAGAACGCTGCCGTGGCCGTTATTCCAAGGATTATCATCACCCGCTTACGCTCGCCGGACCGGTCGGCCAGGTGGGCGGCGAGTGGATTGCCGACGATTTTGGCGGTGATGGCAGCCCCGAGAATGATGCCGATCTCGCTCGGTCTCAGGCCCTGCGCTTGCAGCCAGATGGGCCAAAACGGCATATGGATGCCGATGACCGCGAACACGGCGGTATAGTAGAGGCCCAGACGGACCGCCTGACGGTGGACGGACGGCATGACGCTTGCCTACTCCCGGTAACGTTTTCACACAAGGGAGTTTGGTGTAAACTTGACCTGTACCGAGAAAGGAATAGGACATGGCTGGTATCCTGATCGTCGGATCCGTGGCACTGGATGAAGTGGTGTTTTTGAACCGGCCGCTGACCCCCGGGACCCACATGGAGGGCAAGTCCCATGGAGCCCGCTTTGGGGGCGGGGGCGCCAACATCGGAGTAGCGTTGGTGACCGTTCCGCATCAGGTGCGGCTTCTCACGGCGGTGGGATCAGACCCCTTGGGCGTCAAGCTGTTGCGGGGCTTGGCCTCAGCTGGGATGGACATCTCCCAGGTGGTGCAGGTTTCGGGAAGCAGCACCCGGTCTCTGATCATGATTGACGCCGACGGCGAGCGGACCATCGTCAACCTCACGCGCGCTTATGAAGCGAAACTGCCGCAGCGTCTTCTCAATGTTTCGACCGACTGCCTCTATGTTCGCAGCCGATCCCTCGATCTGGCCCAGGTCCTGGCCGAAAAGGCGCGTGACTGCCGTATCATCGCCCACATGCCTCCCTTGGAGCCGGGATCGCGCCCGGCCCATATCCTCGTGGCCTCCGAGTCCGACCTGGAGGCCAAGGCCCTGGTTCAGCCCTTTGAGACGGGGCGGCTGGTGGCCGGCGATCTGCTGGAGTGGGTGGTGATTACCCGCGGTGCTCAGGGGGCGACGGCCTTCGGCCGGGACGGAACCGTCATCGAAATCGCGGCACCCGCAGTCGAGGTGGTGGATACGACGGGTGCGGGCGACGCTTTTGCAGCCGGTTTAATACACGCCCTGGTGTCGGGGGCGGCGATGGCGGACGCCCTTACCGTCGCCTGCGCCTGGGGGGCGGAAGCTGTGCGCTGGGAGGCATCCGCCCTGCCGGCTGAAGCCGTGGCCGGGCTGGTGGGTTAAAGCTTGGGCGGGGATCCCGCCGCTTCCAGCGCATCATGCGCCTCCAGCCATTCGTGTTCCGCCTTCTCCAGGTCGGCGGTCACGCGGGTCAACTCGGTCTGCAGGGCCGTGATGGCGTCGGCCGGTCCATCATAGAGGGTGGGATCGGCGAGCCGGTGTTCCTGGGTCTCTTTTTCCTTGCCCAGAGCTTCCACGCGCTTTTCCTTCGCCTTGACCGTCGCGCGGAGGGAAGCCGTTTCCGCCCGCTTGGCGGCACGGTTACGGCGTGCCATCTTGGGGGTATTGCCGTTGGCAGGCCCTCTTGCGTCCCGTTTCTCTCCCCGCCGTTGTTCCAAAAGCAGACGGCGGTAGTCGGCCATGTCGCCGTCGAAGGGGGTGCAGGTGCCATCCGCCACCAGCCACAGGCGGTCGCAGACCAGTTCCAGAAGATGGGGGTCGTGGCTGACCAGGATCACGGCGCCGTCATATGTGTTGAGCGCCTGCACCAAGGCCTCGCGGGTATCGATGTCGAGATGGTTGGTGGGCTCGTCGAGCAGCATCAATTGCGGTGCGCCCAGGCTCATCAGGGCGAACAGAAGCCGCGCTTTCTCGCCGCCCGAAAGGTCGGCCACCCGGGTATCCGCTTTGGCTTGGGAAAAGCCGAAAGCGCCGAGATGTCCGCGCGCCTTAACCGCGGTCATCATGGGGGCAACATGCTGCATGTGCTCGAAAGCGCTGGTGGCGGGGTTGAGTTCGTCGGTCTGGTGCTGGGCGAAATAGCCGATCTCCAGCTTCTTCGATTTTCCGAGCTTTCCGTTCTGGGGCTTGAGTTTCCCGGCCAGTAGCTTGATCAGAGTCGATTTGCCGTTGCCGTTGGCACCCAGAAGCCCGATGCGATCGTCCATATCGATGCGGAGGTCCAAACCGCGCAGCACCGGCGGGCCCGCCCCGTAGCCTACCTCCGCATCCTCCAGGGCGACAAGAGGTGGTGACAGGGGTTTGGGCTTGGGGAAATCGAAGGTGGTAACCGTCTCTCCGATGGCGGCGGCGATGGGTTCCATGCGCTCCAGCATCTTGATGCGGCTCTGGGCTTGGCGGGCCTTGGTTGCCTTGGCACGAAAGCGGTCGATGAAGTCCTGGATGTGGCGCCGCTGCGCCAGTTGCTTGTGGCGCTGTTTGGCGGCCAGCGCCAGCTTTTCGCGCCGGGTCCGTTCGAAGCGGTCGTAGTCGCCGGAATAGCGGGTGAGCTTGGCCCCATCCAGGTGGACGATCTCGTCCACCACGCGGTTGAGCAGATTGCGGTCATGGCTGATAATGATCAGGGTTCCCGGCCAGCGCGCTAGGTGGCTCTCCAGCCAGAGGGAGGCCTCCAGATCGAGATGATTGGTTGGCTCGTCAAGCAGCAGAAGGTCGGGCCGTACGAACAGCGTCGCGGCGAGTGCCACCCGCATACGCCAACCGCCGGAGAAGTCGCTGAGCGGGCGTTGTCGTGCCGCCTCGTCGAACCCGAGGCCCGAAAGGATGGTTGCCGCGCGGGCCGGGGCCGCATGGGCTTCGATGTCGGCGAGGCGGGTGTGGATTTCGGCGATGCGGTAGGGATCGCTGGCGGTTTCGGCCTCCGCGGATAGGGCGGCGCGTTCGGTGTCCGCCGCCAAGACCCAATCGATGAGGGTGGAGTCGCCGTCGGGAGCCTCCTGTGCCACCCCGCCGACGCTGGCTCGGGGGCGGAGTCTGAGCGTGCCGCCGTCGGCATGCAGGTCTCCGAAGACCAGGCGGAACAGCGTTGTCTTGCCGGACCCGTTGCGGCCCACCAGACCGGTCGTGTGTCCAACCGGGATATGGACAGTCGCCTGATCAAAGAGCGTGCGCCCGCCGATCCGGTATGTGAGGTCGTTTACGTGCAGCATGGGACGGGTGATAGCATGGGACGGGGCGATGGGAAAACGTCTCTGTCGCCAGCCGGGTTTTTTTATGGCACCGACCCCGACTAACTGAGGACCCGAGGAGAAGAGAGAGCGGGTTGCCATCTCCAAGCGATGGGTCTATGAAGGCGCCACTTTAAGGCTGGGGCGGCGGTTTTCCGGGTGCTCTGGATCACAGGGAAAGACATTCCGAGAGGTTTTCAGCATGGCTGTCGAGCGCACGCTCTCCATCATCAAGCCGGACGCCACGGCGCGCAACATCACCGGCAAGATCAACACCTTCTTTGAAGACGCGGGGCTGAAGATCGTCGCCCAGCGCCGGGTGCGCCTGACGCGCGAGCAGGCCGAGGGTTTCTACGCGGTGCACAAGGAGCGTGCCTTTTTCGACGAGCTCTGCGAGTACATGTGCTCTGGTCCGGCCGTCGTCCAGGTTCTGGAGGGCGAGAGCGCCATCGCCAAGAACCGCGAGATCATGGGCGCCACCAACCCGGCCAACGCCGACGAGGGCACCATCCGCAAGGCGCTCGGCCAGAACGTGCAGGAGAATTCGGTGCACGGCTCCGACAGCCCGGAGAACGCAGCCATTGAGATCTCGTACTTTTTCAGTACCTGCGAGGTGGTCGGCTAACGCCGAGAACTCATTCCGGCGAGGGATTGATGAGGGCGCCTTCGGGCGCCCTCGCGTTTTCCACCACCACCCGCTCGCCAACCACACGGCACCGGCCTTCGGCGATGAGGCGTACCGCCAGGGGGTAGATCTTGTGTTCCTCGGCCAGGATGCGTGCCGCCAGGCTGCCCTCGTCGTCATTTCCGTAAATGGGAACCACCGCCTGAACGATGATCGGCCCGTCGTCCATGGCCGGACGAACGAAATGGACCGTGCAGCCCGAGAACCGCGCTCCGTAGTTGATGGCTTTCTGTTGAACATGCAGGCCACGAAAGGCGGGCAGCAGGGACGGATGGATATTGATGAGCCTGTCGTGCCACTTGTCGACGAACCCGTCGGTGAGCAGGCGCATGAAACCAGCCAGGCAGACCAGTTCTGCGCCCGACCGTTCCAGTTCCGCGTGCATGGCGCTCTCGAAAGGCTCGCGGCCATCGAAGTCCTTGTGGTTCACCACCACGGTGGGGATGTCGGCCTTTTTCGCCCGTTCTAGGGCGAACGCACCAGGCACGTTGCAGAGAACCAGCGTGATCTCGACCGGGGAATTCGGGTCCCGGCAGTGGTCGATCAGGGATTGCAGGTTGGTGCCGCCGCCCGAAACCAGGACGGCGATCTTGAGTTTGCTCACAGGCGCCATTGTTCCTCTAGGCCCCAGAGCCGAACACGGGGATCGCGCTCCTGGTGGGGGACGACGCGACCGATTACGGATACGCTTTCGCCATGCTCCGTCATGGCTTTTTTCAAGGCGTCCGCCCGGTCGGGGGCCACAACCGCCACCATGCCGATGCCGCAGTTGAAAGTCCGCTCCATCTCCCGAGGTCCGATGCCGCCGGCCCGGGCCAGCCAGCGGAAGACTTCCGGCACCTGCCAGCTGCCCGCATCGATGTCGACTGACATGGTGTCGGGGAGAACGCGGGGAATGTTTTCGAGCAGTCCGCCGCCAGTGATGTGGGCCAGTGTGCGCACCCCGCCCATGCGGATGGCAGTCAAACAGGCTTTGACATAGATTCGGGTCGGTTCCAACAGGGCCTCGCCCAGGGGGTGGCCGGGGGCGTAGGGGGTATCGTGATCGTAATCCAGATTGAGAAGTTCCAGCACCTTGCGGACCAGGGAGAACCCATTGGAATGGAGGCCGCTGGACGCCAGCCCCAGCAGAACGTCGCCTTCGGCGACGTCTTGTCCGGTGAGGATTTCTTCCCGTTCCACCGCGCCGACACAAAAACCGGCCAGATCATAATCGCCGTCCGCGTACATCCCGGGCATCTCGGCGGTTTCCCCGCCGATCAACGCACAGCCCGCCTGGGTGCAGCCCTCGGCGATGCCCTTGACAATGGCCTTGCCGTCGTCGACGTTAAGCGCTCCGGTGGCGATGTAGTCGAGGAAAAACAGCGGTTCCGCGCCCTGTACCACCAGGTCGTTGGCACACATGGCCACCAGGTCGATTCCCACCGTGTCGTGTTTGCCGGCGGCGATGGCGATCTTGAGCTTGGTGCCCACGCCGTCGGTTCCGGAGACCAGGATCGGGTCCTTGTATCCTGCGGCTTTGAGGTCGAACATGGCCCCGAACCCGCCGAGGCCGGAAGAGACGCCGGGACGGTCCGTACTGCCGGCCAGGGGCTTGATGGCTTCGACCAGCGCGTTGCCCGCGTCGATGTCGACACCGGCATCCTTGTAGCTGAGCTTGCTAATCTCTTTTCCCTCCCGCCGAACGGGTGATAGATTACGCCACCCGTGTAATGGTTTGGGGCAGCGTCATCCAAGAGGGCTGAAGATACTTTATCCGATGTGCAAAGCAATGCCTTATCGCTGCAATCCGGGCCACCCGATGTGGCTCTCCGTGCTCCTGTTCCTTTTGGGGGTTCTGGTGGGGACAGGGTCGGCGCTGGCCGGAACCTACGAGATCACCGACGTCAAGGTCGACGTGACCGCGGGAACGGTGAACCAGGCGCGCGACAAGGCTTTGCTCCAGGCGCAACGGATTGCCTTCGCACGGCTGCTGGAGCGCATTGCGCTCTTCGAGGACCGCGAGAATCTTCCATTATTGTCCGACAACGAGGTCGCGGCCCTGGTGCAACATTTCGGAGTCGTCAACGAGAAGACGTCTTCGGTGCGCTACATCGGCTGGATGGACTTCACCTTCAAGAGCAAGGCGGTGCGGAGACTGCTCAGGGATTACGGGCTGCCTTTCGCCGAAACCATGAGCAAGCCGGTCCTGGTGTTGCCGGTCTACCAGGGCCTGGGGCCCCTGGTGCTATGGGACGAAATCAATCCGTGGCGTGATGCCTGGAATGCCCGCCCTCCGGTGGATTCTCTGGTTCCGACGGTGATGGCGTTGGGCGACCTCGGAGATATCTCGGCCATCACCGCCGAACAGGCGGCGGCGGGTGACATCGGAGTGCTGCTGGAATTGGCCGGACGCTATGAGGCAGCGGAGATCCTGGTGCCTTCTGCGGTTATGCGGGTCGACCCCTGGCAGGTGCAGCCGCTGCTCGAAGTCCAGGTCTCCCGCTATGGGGCCGCTGGTCAGGAGATGGGCTACGCCCGCAGCTTCAAGCCCTTGAAGGGCGAAGACGCGGATTCCCTGATGCGCCGGGCGGCGATGGAATTGACACGCTCTATCGAGGGCGCTTGGAAACGCGACAACCTGATATCCTTTGGAAGCAGCGGTGTAACGCGGGTCCGGGTTTCCATATCGGGCCTCGGCGACTGGATCGGCATCAAGCGAACGCTGGCGGAAGTCGCTGTCGTCGAGAAGACCGAGGTGGTAATGCTGTCGCGCCATCAGGTCGAGGTCGACCTGCACCATGTCGGCGATGTCGATCAGTTGGCCGTGGCCTTGCGCCAAGCCGACCTCTATCTCTGGCCCGACGCCGATGTCTGGGTGTTGAGCTCGGCTCCGCCCATGGTTCAGTCCGAACCGGAGATGGTTTTCGAGCCGGAACCGTTTCCAACGACGACCGTTCCGGAGAAACCGTGGCCGTGATCAAGCACGTCCCGAACCTGATTTCCCTCGCACGCTTGATCATGGTGCCGATTATGGTGTGGCTGATCGTCGAGAATCACATGGTCGGTGCCTTCTGGGTCTTCGTTGCCGCCGGCGTGTCGGACGCCGTCGACGGTTTGATCGCCAAGAAGTTTCATGCCGAAAGCGAACTGGGAGCGTTTCTCGACCCGCTGGCGGACAAGGCGCTTCTGATCTGCGCGTACATCATGCTTGGATACCAGGGGTACCTGCCTGTGTGGCTGGTCATTTTGGTGGTGTTCCGGGACGTGCTGATCATCGGCGGGGCGCTGCTCTACCAAGTGCTGACCAACCGGCTTTCCATGCATCCGATGATGATCAGCAAGGTCAATACGGTGGCCCAGATCATACTCGTGGCCCTGGCTCTGGGCGGCCTGGGGATGGGCTATGAGTTGGGACAGTTGATCGGAATTCTTGTCTACGTGGTTGCTGTGACCACGGTGGCGTCCGGGGCGGTCTACGTCTGGACATGGGGCCGTATGGCCATGATGGAGGAGGGCACGGAATGAACGAGGCAGCGAAGGAACGGGCCTGGTTTTGGCTTGCCGGCCTGGGGGGGGCGCTGGTTGCCGTCTACCTGCTGCGCCAGATCCTGATGCCTTTCGTTGTCGGCATGCTGGTGGCCTATTTTCTTGATCCCGTCGCCGACCGGATGGAACGGGCCGGCACGTCGCGCACGCTCGCGGTGATCGGGATCACGCTGTTTTTCTTCGGGATGCTGATCTTGATCCTGTTGCTGCTGGTGCCGCCGCTCCAGTCCCAAGTGTTGGAACTGGCGGCCCGCGTGCCGGAGATGATCGAGACGTTGCGCGAGCAGGTGCAGCTTCTGATGGAGCGCCTGCAGGCAGGCCTCACGCCGGAGCAGGCGGAGAAGCTTAAAGGCGCGGCGGGCGGATATGCCGGCGATGCGGTGGCCTGGATCGGCCAGGCCCTCAAAGGGCTGCTCAGTGGCGGGGTCGCCATCCTCAACACTCTTTCCCTGGTGGTCATCTCGCCCATCGTGGCGTTCTACCTGCTTAGGGACTGGGACCGCATCGTGGCCTGGGTGGATAGTTATCTGCCGCAGGATTCGGGGCCGGTCATCCGCCGGCAAGTGTGCGAGATCGACCGCACGCTGAGCTGCTTTCTGCGTGGCCAAGCCACGGTGGTTCTGGTTCTGGCCGCCTATTATGTGGTGGGGCTCACGGTCGTTGGGCTCGATTTCTCCCTGCTGGTGGGACTGGGCGCGGGGTTGATTTCGTTCATCCCTTATGTGGGGGCGGGTATCGGTCTGGTGACCGGCGTTTCCATCGCCATCTTCCAGTTCGCCGAGTGGCAACCGGTTCTTCTGGTGGCGGCGGTCTTCATCATCGGCCAGACGGCGGAGAGCTATATTCTGACGCCGAAGCTGGTAGGCGAGAGCGTCGGCCTGCATCCGGTCTGGCTGATTTTCGCCCTGTTGGCGGGCGGTGCGCTGTTCGGCTTCACCGGCGTCCTTTTGGCAGTGCCGGTCGCGGCGGTCATCGGGGTGTTGATCCGGTTCGGCCTCGAACGCTACAAGGAAAGTCGGTTCTTTCTCGACAGCGGCGGGACCGCGTGAGCCGGCAGCGCCAGTTCACCTTGGAATTCGAACACCGGCCGGCCTTGTCGGCGGCGGATTTCCTGGTTGCCGATAGCAACCGCGAGGCGGTGACCTGGCTCGACCGCTGGCCCGACTGGCCGGCACCGGCCCTGGTCATCCACGGGCCTGCTGGATGCGGCAAGACCCACCTGCTCCGGGTTTTCATGGCAAAGAGCGGTGCGCGGGAGGTCTCGGCCGAACAACTCCGCTTGATCGAGCCACCGGCTCTGCTTGACGATGTGAATGCCTGCGTGATCGACGACGCCGAGGCACTGCCGGAGGCCGGCCTGGCCGAAGCGCTGCTGCATCTCTACAACCTGGCGCGGGAGGCGGGGAAACATTTGGTGCTGAGCGCCCGCCAGCCGGCGGCGCGCTGGCGTATCGGGTTGAAGGATTTGGCGTCCCGCCTCAATGCCGTTCCCACCGTGGCCATCCATGCCCCGGACGACGGTCTGCTCGCGGCCGTGCTGGTCAAACTGTTTGCCGACCGCCAGCTGCGTGTGGATGCCGATGTGGTGCCCTACATGGTGGCGCGCATGGAACGTTCGTTCGTCGCCGCCGGGCGGTGGGTCGAAGCCATCGACCTCGCCGCGCTGGCCGAGCACCGCAACATCACCGTGCCCTTCGTTCGTAACGTTATGACGGAATAAGTCCCGAAAACGCGGATTCGCCGGACGCAGCCGCAATTCGATTCTGCACGGATAATACCAATCGCCCTTAAACACGGCCGTTCTGCGGATCGAGTGTGTACGATCAAGAAGGGGGGGCGCCCGAGCCAATTATTGCCGGGGACCGATCAAAGGTGGCTGTTCGGGAAGGCCCGGTTATGGCGCACGAAAGCCTCTTCCTGAAGTTCCATGGATCGCCGTTCCTCGCTTTTATAGGAGCCCAGGATCTGAAGTTCCAACTCCAGGGCGCGCAACAGAACTTCGGCAATGTCCTGGCGTTTCCCGGAACAGGCGATGGTGTGGGCGTCGACGATCGTGTCGCTGAGCCGACGATAGGTAGTCATGGGCAGAACCTCAAGGACAGTTCCTGGCGACAGGGGCATCATAATGCGCATGCGCTGGATCAGGAAACGGTTTCTCTTCTTTGCCGGAGGCACTAAAGTGGCGCGCCACAGATGACGCCAACCGGATCATGAGAGCCATGAGGACCGTAAGTTACTTTTTCGGCGGCTCTGTCGCCGACTTCCAAGTTCCGGACGACCTGTTCGAGCAGTTCAGCCGGCACATGCCCTACGAGAGACGCTATTCGGAAACCGAGATCCAGAAGGCGCAGAAGGTGCTGGAGGCCTACATGAAGCGGGGCGCTGCCGGTGACGCCAGTCCCAATGAGATTCTCGCCGCGTGTTATGTTTGGAACTACCTCAACACCAACCCGGACCCCGAGCACCACATCGAGGGCCCGATCATGATCGTCGATCTCAAGGGTGACGGCGAATACATAGAATACGCATCGCCCGATGACGTGGATATGGTGCCGGATACGGCGGAGTAGGGTGGCGACGGGCCGTCGCCGGGAGAAGAGCTGTCTTCTCCCGGCGCTTTTCGTTTCGCGATGGAAATTTCGGAAAAATTTAGAGCCAGGGGTTGACGCGGCGGGTTAAAGCCCCAATCTGTGAATGAGGCTGTGCGAACAAAAACGGGTAATCAACGCAAGGAGAAGGCCATGCCGCAGGGCGCACAATCAACCAAGGACAGGGATCGCCTGATGGCGTCCCTCGCCCGTGACCATGAGCGGCTCGGCGACTGTGTTTGCGCGCTCGACGTCGTCTTGGGAGAGTCCGAGCACGATGTGCGCGGATTCGACGAGGCCTTGGGAGTTCTCTCAGACGAGGTGAACAAGCATTTCCGCAAGGAGGAGGATTGGATGCGGCGCATTGCCTACCCGTCGGCGGATGTCCATAAAGATCAACATACGGTTCTCGTCGGGACATTGGACGATTTCCGCCGCAGCTATCGAAACAATCCCAGCCGTTCCAACGCTTATGTCATCCGCTGCTTCATCGACGACTGGCTGGTTAACCACATGGAGGAGGCGGACAAGGCTATCGAGGACTTCGCCGAGGCGCGGGAGAGCGGCCTGAGATTGGCCCCCTGATGCAAGTGGATCGTGACAAACCGGAGCCATAAGATGGCTCCGGTTTGTCACATAAATCCGCTCTGTCCTTTTGAGATAGCTGACGATTCACGACATAAACCAAGTCACGGCAATGGCCCGGTTTATGTCGATCATGCTCCAGGCCCTACTCCTCGGTGATTTCCTCGGTGATTTCCTCGGTCGCCTGGGCTTGGCCGCGGTAGACCGTGATGGGGGGCGCCACCGGCGCTTCCGCCTCGTCTTCCGCCTCGTCTTCCGCCTCCTCTTCCAACTGGCTCTTTCTGCGCGCCCAAAGGTTTCTCAGGAAGGGGCTGACCTCGACGTCGGTGGTGAACCTCTCATCCTCGGGCCGGTCTTCCGAGGCGGCCGGTTGGTCGAGGCTGCGGAGCGCTAGGGACAGGGCCCCCATCTTGCCGGCGACCGACAGAATTTCGTACTCTTTCGGAGTGACCTCGATGGTGATGGAAGGCACCGTGACGGCCTGACCCTTGAAGTCGGTGACCTGTTGGCCGATCACCAGGACCTTCTTGTCAGGTAGAATGGTTTCCGTCAGGTACGCAAGGTACGGTGGGCCCTCGCGGCGCGTTTTGGGGTCAATGAGCTGATTGGCCTGGCTATGGGTGAGAGCCACGTCGACCCGATCACCGGGAAAGATGAAGCCTGCCGCCGCTGTGTTTGCCGACACCTTGATGACGAATGGCCGCATCCCCGGGGTCAGCATACCAGCGAGGAAACCGGGCTGGTCCCGCTTGAACAGCTTGCCGGACGTCAAGGGTTCACCGGCGACAAATCCCAGGCGCACGAGACTGCCGATCACGGTCTCGGAGAGGTCCGTTTCGGGCCCGCCGCCGCCTTCCTGGCGAACCACGTATTCGGGCCGCAGGGCCTCATCAATCCAGGCCTGCCAAGTTATGTCCGCGTCTACGATGGTGTGTCCCACCGGCAGGTCTCTGGCGGCCACCAGGACGAACTTCTTGGGCGTCGCCTTCTGTTTTTCCAGGTGCTCCAACGCTTCGGGCGTCTGGAAGCTCTTAATCAGGTAGGTGCTGACGGCAGCGACGCCGAGGGTAAGCACCAAAATACCAACGATGAGGACTTTCATGTGCCTACTCCAGAACGGTTCTGACGGTCTCTTATGTCATCCGAGTGGACAACTGTCCCAAATGGATGGAGGATGATCAATACTATTCTGCCAACGCTCGCCATGGTACTGCCCTCTAATCGTTCCGCGGAAACTTGGATTTCGCCGTCAAGGTCATGTCGGGCAAGGCGGTAATGGGCATCAGGGTGGTGAAGGCGTAGCTCGCCGTGATCTCGACGAAGTGTACGCCATTTAATGGGCTTGGGGTCACCACGGTGAAATTGTCGGGACCGGCCCCATTCAGGTGGGTCGCCCGGTTGACGGCATAGGTCTCCAGGTCGTCGACATTGGCGGTTGGATTGGCGAGCGCGTAGCGGGTCGTCTGCTCGACAGCCCACTGGAGCGTGCTCTTGATCCACATGGCCCGGGCCACCTCCATGATTCCCAGCACCATGACGAAGAAGATGGGCATGACCAGCGCGAACTCAATGGCCGCCGCGCCCAGCCGGCAGGCGCGGAGTCGCCCGAGAATGCGGGGGCAACCTGTCCGATTTTGCTTTGCCGTTGGTCTCATGGCCTATTGGATCCGTATTGTGAGGCTCTCGCTCAGGTCGATGTCGGCGGGCAGGAAAAAGGTGTCGAAGGTGTTGGCTGCCGTGATGGTGACGTACCATGCCAGGCCGCTGCAGGCCGAATTCGTGCAGTTGTTACTGTTACCCGCCGGGTCCGTGCAGAGGCAGACCGAGGACACGGTGACGTCGGAAAGATTGGTCGAATCCTTGACGACGGTGCTGATGACGGAGGAATCATGACCTCTGAGGAGGGCGTATTGTGCGCCGGAGCGCACGGCATTTTCCAGCTCGATCTTGCGGAACATGGCCATGCCGTAATCGACCAGGCCCATAAGGACGGTAAGCAGGATGGTGGACAGCAACGCAAACTCGATCGCCGCCAGCCCCCGTTGGCAGCGTACGAATGCCCGCAGCATGCCTAAGAGCCCTGTTCCGTACCGTTTTATCCGTCCGGGTGCCATGGCGTACCTCCGCAGGGTCCTCCCCCCCTCTATTCTACGATCCGGACGCCCAAGATGGCCATCCCGTCGTCGAGACCTAAGCTTTCGCAATCTGCTTTCAGGTGAGCTACCCCCGTGAAGCTGAGCCTATTTGACACGATCTGGGTACAATCCGGTGCCGAGAGCGAACTGCCGCCAGAGAACTCGACCGTCGAGTTGGGGAAATAGAGCACGCCTGACAGGCTCATGTGGCTCTGTCCAACGAACTGCACTTTTTTATTCGATTGCGGGTTGCCGTCTTGGTAGAATAGGATTCCGGCATAGGTTCCTGAACTGGGGGCGGTAAGCTCCACGTCGCCTTGGCCCGTAACACTTATACTGGCCGCATCCTCTCCGGTCGAAGTTCCGAGAATGATTGTTACGTTACTGCCCGTGAAGGAGCCACCAGTAATACTGATGTCGCCACCGTCGAAATAGTAAGTCCCGGGATCCAACACTACATCACCGCCAGCGTTAGTATGCTTCATACCTTTGCAGTAACGCACATTCGGTTTCAAGCGGCCGTTGCTGATATCCGTGTTCGCATCCTGGCAGGCGCCTCCCGGCATTGTGGGGGCCATCACATCAGCGAAGGGGTCTTTCTGAGCTCGGGTCCCGGAAACGGCCGCCCCGCAATCCAGCTCCGTATCGTTTCCTAGCTCGATGCCCCCGACCGCCCTTACGCAATCCGCGTCTAGAGACGTACGCCCCGACGTGATGGCCGGTTCGGCCGTCGAATTGGCCATCAACCCGCACCCCTCCAGCTGGACGCCTCCACCGGCTATAGTGATTGCCGTTCCTGTCTCGGCAAGCGTCAGCACGCAGGCCTGGTCCACAGTGGACAGCCTGGCTACTGCCCGCGCATTGATCGTAACCGAGAGGTTGGGCAGCAGAACGTTAACAAGGAAGGTCTTTCCGGGTTGGCTGAGGGAAACCTCGACCCCGGTGCTGTCGCCGTAATAGTCGAGAATGATGGAAAAGGTCCCGTTGGTGGAATCGTAGCCGTTGCGCTTGGCCTCGGTCCGGGCGGCATTTTCCATGACGGCGGAGCCGGTCCCGTCCCACAACTCAAAAGCCGCCGCTATCGCGCCGGAATCCGCTGCACTTTGCAGCGCCCGCTTGTCGGCGTACCAGCTTCCGATGTCAATGCTGAGCGCCACCATGCCGGAAAAAACGGGGAAGAGTAGGGCGAACATGATAACGATTCCGCCGCGCTCGTCACGGGCAAGGCGCCGGACTGGTCGCTGCAGGGGTTTCCTATTGTCTCGCATGCGCGTTACCCTCGTTGATCAAAGGAAAATATATCGCGTTTATCATTCAACTCTAAGGAATATCTGGTGGGAATACAGTGATGTGGGTCACGAGGTGGGAATACAGTGATGTGGGTCACGAATGGGGCTTGGGATTCATGCGTTTTCCAGGTCTTTGGGCTTGACGAAGGATTCCAGGTGCAGCGTCCCAGGCTCCAGGTCCTGCCAGCACGCCGCGCCGGACGTCAGCATGGCCAGCGCACCGGTCGGGAACTTGGCCTTTATGTCCCGGGCCGCCGCGGCCTCGCCGCTGCCCAGCAGGGTCAGTGCCAGTTCCTCCAGGCCCGGGTTGTGGCCGATGACCATAGCCGACGGCACGGAATCCTCCAACTCGCCCAGGAGTCCCAGGATTTCCGCCGGCCCGGCCAAGTAGAGCCGCTCATCGATCCTGACTTCCACGCCTTCGTCCAGGGCCGGGCGGATGCGTTTCAATGTCTGGCGGGTGCGTTTGGCGGTCGAGCATAAAACCACCGCCGGGCACATGCCCTCACGCTTGAGGAAGGCAGCCATGGCCTTGGCTGCCTTGCGCCCCCGTCCGGTCAGCGGGCGGTCTAAATCCTCCAGGTTCAGGTCGCTCCAGCTGGACTTGGCGTGTCGCAGCAAGTAGAGGATCTTCAAGCGGGGCCTCCGATTCAGAGTGGAAGGGCGGGCCGGAGTTGAATCTCTCCCGTCCCTGTGGCAGCTTCGCGTTCCAGGCCCAGCAGTCTAGCCCAGTGGTTCCTTACGGGAAATACCAGTTTCGTGATGTCTTCCCAACCTTTAACCAGCAACCATGACGGCATGGGCCGGGTCGGCGTTATCGACATCGGGTCCAACACCGTGCGCCTGGTGGTCTACGACACCCCGACGCGTCTGCCGTTCCCCATCTTCAACGAAAAGGCCCAGTGCGAATTGGGCCTGATGTTGAACGAAACCGGCTGCCTCAACCCTGGGGGCGTGGACCTGGCCATGAAGTCGCTGACCCGGTTCATCAGCCTATCGAATGCCATGGGGGTGGAACGCCTGCAGATGGTGGCGACGGCGGCGGTGCGCGATGCCGAGGACGGTTCTGAATTCGCTTCTGCGGTCCAGGAACGGTTTGGGAGGACGGTGCAGGTGCTCTCGGGCGAGGAGGAGGCGCGTTCGGCCGCCTTGGGCGTGCTGTCGGGGGTTCCGGGGGCGGACGGCATCCTGGGCGACCTGGGCGGCGGGAGTCTCGATCTGGTGGAACTGGATCGTGGATCTTTCGGGCGCTACGCCACTTTGCCACTGGGCCACCTACGCCTGGCCGGAATGGCCAACCAACGGGGCAAAGGCATCACGGAGGAGATCAAGAAACACATGTCCAGGATTTCCTGGCTCGATACCGTCCGGGGGCGGTCCTTCCATGCGGTGGGCGGTTCCTGGCGTGCCATCGCCAGGATCTTCCTCGATCAGGCCGGATACCCGTTGCACGTGATCGACAATTACACGGTGTCCTTGGATGACACGACAAGGCTTGTGCGCCTGATCGGCGGCCTGAGCCGGGGTTCGCTGGAGAAGATTCCCGGAGTCGCCCGTCGCCGCCTCCCGACCCTGCCTTACGCCGCCAAGGCCATGGGGGCGCTCCTGGACGCCGTCAGGCCTAAGGAAGTTGTGTTCTCCGCCTTCGGCATGCGCGAGGGACAGATGCTCAAGTCTCTGGCTCCCGAATTGCGAGACCAAGACCCGCTGATTGCGGCCTGCGAGACCCTGGCCGAGCGCACCGGGCGGTTCGCCTTCGGAGACCGGGAGCTGCTGGACTGGATTTCGCCGCTGTTTCCCGACGAAACGCCGGTGGAACGCCGCATGCGTCTGGCCGCCTGCCTGATCAGTGACCAGGGCTGGACCGAACATCCCGACTCCCGGGCCGAGATCGCCTTCCAGCGCGCACTTCGCCTGCCATTCGCAGGCCTTGCCCACGCCGATCGGGTGTTCCTCGCCATCAGCACCTTCGTCCGCTACAACGGCGATCCGGATTCCTCCCTCGTGGCGCCAGTACGCGACCTGCTGGACGAGGGGCGCCGGGCCAAGGCCAACGTGCTGGGTTTAGCGTTGCGTCTCGCCAACACGGTATCTGGCGGTGCGCCGGGGCTGCTGCCGCGCACGGCGCTGGAGACCGACGGCGGGACGCTGCGGCTGCGCTTGCCGGACGAGAGAGAGGTGTTCATCGGCGAGGCCGTGGAACGTCGCTTCCGGACGCTGGCCCGCTCCATGGGGTTGGACGATGAGATCGTCTAGTGTCCTGATCAAATTCTAAGTTCGAAAAACGCTTGCCCCATAATGATACGAACTTCGGATTCGGGACGCTAGTCGACCAATTCCACCACTTCGACCTTGCCGCCGTCGGCGGCGAGTGCGATTTCGCCCTTACGCAGTTTGATCGCGTCGTCTCCGAACACGTTCCGGCGCCATCCGTGCAGCGCCGGAACGTCGGCTTCTTCCCCGTAGGCCGCGATCTGTTCCACGTCGGCGACCGATCCGACCAGTTTTTGAGCCACGCCGGCATCCTCGCTTTTCATCTTGAGCAGCACCTTGAGCAAGTCGGTCATCGGTCCCAGGCCCCGGGGCAGGGGATCGCGGGATGGGGGGCTGGGGCAATTGGCGTCCGGCACCTCAAGGCCGCAGCTCACGGCCTGCAGGATCTCGCGTCCCTGATGGCCTTCGGCCATGTGCTTGCCGAGGCCCCGGGTGCGGCCTAACTGCTCCACCGTCTTGGGGGTGTGATGAGCAATTTCGACCAGGGCCTCATCGCGCAGCACCCGGTTGCGGGGCAGGTCACGGGTCTGGGCCATGCGTTCGCGCCAGGCCGCCAATTCGCGCAGAACCGCCAGCATGCGCGGCTTGGCGCTCCGGACCTTGATGCGTTTGAAGGCTCGGTCCGGGTCCAGTTGATAGGTTTCGGGTGCGGTCAGGGTCGCCATCTCCTCGTTCAGCCAGCCGACTCGCCCGTTGGCGTCCAGCGTCTTGCTGAGTTTTTGGTAAACGATGCGGAGATGAGTAACGTCGGCCAAGGCGTAGTGCACCTGACGCTCGGACAGCGGCCGGAGCGACCAGTCGGTGAAACGGGACGACTTGTCGACCTTGGCATTGGCCAGTTTAGAGGCCAGGGTCTCATACCCCACGGAGTCTCCGAAGCCGCAGACCATGGCCGCAACCTGGGTGTCGAAGATGGGGTCGGGCACGTGGTGGCCCATGAGATGGTAGAAGATCTCCATGTCCTGGCGGGCGGCATGGAAGACCTTGAGCACCGATGTATCGGCCAGGAGGTCGAGCAGAGGCTTTAGGTCGATTCCCGGCGCCAGGGTATCGATGGCCGCTGCTGGGCCGCTTTCTCCCGGTCCCGCCACCTGGGCCAGGCAGAGCTTGGGCCAGTAAGTCTTCTCGCGCATGAATTCGGTGTCGACAGTAACGTAGTCGGCACCGTCGAGACTCCGGCAGAAATCGGCCAAGTGGTCTGTGGTGGTGATGAGCGTCATGGCCGGTGCTTTTACACGGATTTACCGCTTGCGGGAAGAGCCTGTTGCCGGGGAGAGGGGGGCGGTGTCTATTCAGTCTCGAACAGGAGCTTGAAGTTGGCGGTCTCGAACAGTTCCTGCACCTGGCCTGCTGCGCCCTTGAGGACCACCTTGGTGCCGTTGTGGGTTGCCGCGTCGCGCAGCATGAGCAGCAATCCCAGTCCCGCCGAGTCCATGTATTCCAGATTATCCAGAACGACAGCCACTTTACGCGGCTTGCGTTCCAGGGTTTCCTCAACCGCCTGCTCAAAGTCGCTGCGGTCGGTAACCACCACCTGGTCCGAAAGTGCCAAAGTCACCACATCGTCGCTTTCCAGGATGCGGTATTGCATAACAAGACCTCCCAAATCCGTGGCGCGTTTCTTCACTGCACATCTTTTCGTTACCGTCCAGCTTGGCAAACGGACGAGGAAGGTCAAGATGAAAAACGCGTCTCAGGCTTTATCGGTTCCCGCAAAATTGGCTCGAATCCATTAGATCGCAAACTGGTTAATAAGTGGTTTCGAGATCGTTCAACGGGATAGGGGGCGAAGCGGAAAAAAACCCTGATTTTTAATAAGGACTTGCCAAAGGCCATCGTGACGCGTACTCAAAATACGTGCAAGTGGCTTGGGCCGGCTCTTCAGCCGTGTTGTCAGGTGCTTCGCCTTGCCGGAGCGCAGTGCTACGGTGAGAACTCGAAAACGAAAGCTAGTTAAGATGCCTGTCGGTACCGTAAAGTTCTTCAACACTACCCGTGGTTTCGGCTTCATTGCGCCCGAGGATGGGTCCGATGATGTTTTTGTCCACATCACCGCCGTTGAGAAGTCGGGTCTTCCCGGCATCAACGAGGGCCAGAAGGTCGAGTTCGATGTCGAGTCGGACCGTCGCGGCCCCAAAGCCGTCGATCTCAAGGTGGTCGAATAGGAAGAACTTGGGGCGGCAGGGGCCGGGTTTGGAATCCGGTCCTCCTCCCATCCTTCCTTGATACCTTGTCTAGAGTATCCGTTATCCGCAAGGGCAAACTTCGGAGCAAGTCCGGCTGTCCCTGATCAGGGTGTTTGCCTGGGTTACGGGGTTTCGATTCATGCGGGCATTCTGTCGCATGGCGATCGAGGCGGCCGTATAAACGGCCTGCCGGACATGGGCTCGTCCCCCGCGAGTGTGGCGCCTGCCTGGTGAAGGCTGCGGGCCGGTTTTTTTCTTTGCCCGTTCTTCGAGGAAAGGCAGGCGGGAAAGGGAAATCCATGCTGCGCAGCATGGGGGGCAGCAATTCTTGTGTTTTCAATATCGTGCAATATCGTATCGATGACCTCCCCGGGTGGTGGGGGCATGGGGCTGCTTGCGTCGATGTGTGAAGGGGGAGTCTGCCGTCGTTGATCGGCGGATTTCTGGGGTGTCGAGCACCAGCGGTGCCCTTGACAAAGAGGGGCTTTCGGTGTGCTTATGCGGCCTCTTCCCGCCCGTGCGGAATCGAGTCCAGACAATTCAGAAGGTCTTCTCATGCATCCCTACCGTACCCATACCTGTGGTGAACTGAGGTCCGAACACAATGGGTCTAAGGTCCGGCTGTCCGGCTGGGTCCACCGCAAACGCGACCATGGGAACCTGCTGTTCATTGACCTGCGCGACCATTACGGCGTCACTCAGTCTGTGATCGACGTTTCCAGCCCCCTGTTCCCGGCCCTCGAAAAGGTGCGGCCCGAGAGCATACTGACGTTGACCGGCCTGGTGGTCCGTCGCACCGACGACACCATCAACCCGGACCTGCCCACCGGGGAGGTGGAGCTTTCCATCGAAAACGTGGTGGTGGAGAGCGAGGCCGACCTGTTGCCGATCCAGGTCTTCGGCGAGGCCGAGTTTCCCGAGGATTTGCGTCTGCGCTACCGTTTCCTCGACCTTAGGCGTGAAGAGATGCACCGCAAGATCGTGCTTAGGGGGCAGGTCATCTCCGATATTCGGCGGCGGATGGTGGAGCAGGGGTTTCTGGAAATCCAGACCCCTATCCTTACCGCGTCTTCTCCCGAGGGGGCACGCGACTTCCTGGTGCCGTCGCGGATCCATCCGGGAAAATTCTATGCCCTGCCGCAGGCGCCGCAGATCTTCAAACAGCTGCTGATGGTGTCGGGCTTCGACCGCTACTTTCAGATCGCACCCTGCTTCCGCGACGAAGACGCGCGTGCCGACCGCAGCCCCGGGGAATTCTATCAGCTCGATTTTGAACTGGCGTTCGCGACCCAAGAGGACGTGTTCTCCGCCATCGAGCCGGTATTGCATCAGGTGTTCGAGGACTTTTCGGACGGGCGTAAGGTCATGGAGAGTCCGTTTCCCCGCATTCCCTATGCCGAGTCCATGCTCAAGTACGGCACCGATAAGCCGGACCTGCGCAATCCGCTGGTCATGACGGACGTTGCCCTGTCGTACCGCGGCGGCGGTTTCGGCCTGTTCGCCAAACTGGTCGATCAAGGGGCCATCGTGCGCGCCATCCCGGCGCCGGGCGCGGCCGGAAAGCCCAGGAGTTTCTTTGACAAGCTCAACGCCTGGGCGCGTGAGGAAGGCGGTGGTGGACTGGGCTATATCGTCTTCGGCGAGGATGGGGAGGCCAAGGGGCCCATTGCCAAGAACCTGGAGCCCGAGCGTGTTGCCGTCATAAAGCAGACGGCGGGGGTGGCCGACGGCGACGCCGTGTTCTTTGTCTGCGGGCAGCAGAAACAGGCCGAAAGATTCGCCGGCCAGGCACGGGAACGTATCTGCGACGAACTGGGCGTGCGCGAGACCGGCGCTTTCCGCTTCTGCTGGGTGGTTGACTTCCCCATGTACGAGATGGACGAGCAGACCGGCAAAGTGGAGTTTTCCCATAATCCCTTCTCCATGCCGCAGGGCGGCATGGAGGCGCTGGAGACCATGGATCCTCTGGAGATCAAGGCCTATCAGTACGACATCGTCTGCAATGGGGTCGAACTCAGCTCGGGCGCGGTGCGGAACCATAGCCCCGAGATCATGTACAAAGCCTTCGACATTGCCGGCTATCCGAAGGAGGTGGTGGAGGCCGAGTTCGGCGGACTCTTGTCGGCTTTCAAATTCGGCGCCCCGCCCCATGCAGGCTGTGCGCCGGGCATCGACCGTATCGTCATGCTGTTGGCGGACGAGCCCAATATCCGCGAAGTCATTGCCTTCCCCATGAACCAGCAGGCCCAGGATCTGCTCATGCAGGCCCCGGCCGAAGTGGGGCCGGAACGGCTCCGGGAGCTCCACCTCAAACTCAACCTGCCCAAAGAGAAGAAAAAAGGGCCGGGGGAGGATTGAAGAAAGGGTCGCCCGAGGTTCAAGAGACTGGCGAGCGCCCCAATATCACCCCACAAACGTCGCCGTGGCTCACCGTGATGCCATTAGGATGTCGTTGATGGCTTCCACGAGATCGAGAACCTGAATGGGCTTGGTCAGATAGCGCAGGAAGCCGGCTTCCATTCCCTTCTCGATGTCCCTTTGGGACGGGCTTTCACTTAAGGCCAGGACCGGGATGCCGCTACCCCCTTGGCCGTCCCGAAGTTCATTTAAGACTTCGAGGCTATTCATACCGGGAAGATTGTCATTAAGGATGATCAAGTCCGGCTTTTCGCTCATGGTCAATTCAATACCCTGTTCGGCGCTGTTGGCGGAAATCAGGGATAGCCCCTCGATGCGGGATACGATCAGCCTCATCAGATCGAGGTTGTCCGAATTGTCCTCTACGTAAAGCAGGGTGGCGCTCACGCCAGGGGATGGGGAATCCACGATATCCCGTGGTGCATCGGACCGATCGTCTTCTTTGTCCGCGCGAGGCAGCTCGATGGAGAACGTCGTTCCCTTGCCCACGTCACTTCTCAGGTCGATTTCACCGTGCATAAGTTCGATCAGATCCTTGCAGACCACGAGACCGATTCCGCTGCCTTCGACGTCCATATTTCTGGCGTCGAGGCGATTGAAGGGTTTGAACAGCTCATGTTGCCTGTCTTCGGGAATGCCTTCGCCAGTGTCGGTCACCGTGATGCGCAGCCTGTTGTCGGGCGCTCTCTCGATGTTGACGGTGATGGTGCCGTGCTTGCGATTGTATTTGACTGCGTTGGACAACAGGTTGAGCAGAGCCTGCTTAAGGCGCGTACGATCGGCACGGATCTTCGGGACGTCGGCCGTCATGCCGGGACCGGAAATGGTGATGCCGCGTTCCTCGGCCGCGGCCCTTACCAGCGACAGGCACTCATCGAGCACGTCTGTCGGCGATATGTCCTCGATGAACAACTCCACCTTGCCGGCTTCGATCTTGGCCAGATCGAGGATGTCGTTGATCAACTCCAAGAGATGATGGCCCCCCTTCAGAATATAGCTGACGCACTTTTTCTGTGCCTCAGTCAGGGGTTCTTTTGGGTTGAATTTCAACATTTGTGCGAAGCCAAGGATCGCATTCATCGGCGTCCGCAACTCATGGCTCATTGAGGACAGGAATTTCGACTTGGCACGGTTGGCATTTTCCGCTGCAATCTTTGCCGCGATGAGTTCCTTCTCCATGAGTTTGCGCTCGGTAATGTCGCGAATAATCGCAGAAAAACAGGGACCCCCATCCTTGTCCCAGGTGGATATGGTCAGCTCGAGCGGAAATATCCGACCGTCCTTTCGGAGGCCCTCGATCTCGACCGTTTTGCCGACGATCCGCGACTCTCCGCTGCTTAAAAAACGCAGAACCCCGTCCCGATGAGCCTGCTTCAGCCTTTCGGGTATTAACATTTCGACGGGTTGGCCGAGCGCTTCGTCTTCTCGGTAGCCGAATATCCGCGTGGCCGCCTCGTTCCAGATGGCAATCCGGTCCTTTTCGGTGCTGCATATGATCGCATCATTTGCAGACCGGATGAGCACAGAACATCTGGCGTGTTCCTCATTCGTGCAGAAATCGGCCATGGACGCCATTATCCTTTCTCTCGCGGGGAACATACGGGAGCGGGGAACATACGGGAGCAGATAGAGGCATGATGGTTTTTACCTTAGCCATGGAGTTGACCTGAATCAACAAACATGGAATGGGGGAGGAGCTCGATGGTGACACAATGATTTGTGGTGTTCTAGTATCTTTCCTGTGCCGCGCGTCCCTCATTCCCAAACCTTCCGACATCCTTCTCGAAAATCTCGTTCATAAGGGAGGCCTTCTTGGGTGCTAGGTTAACTTAATTTCGTATCCAAAAAACGGGGTCCGATATAGCTGGTTAAGGCTGGTGGGAATGCGACGTTCTCAACATGTTGAAAAAAACAATGCGATGTTTCCAACATGTTGAAAAAAGCCATGGGTTTTCTTGGGGGGTCCTTTTAATAAGCCATTGATGGTTAAAGTTTTTTGTATATGGGGCTGCGATTTTTTCATTGTCCCTAACGATGCTTTTCCGTCATAGTACGGGCGTCGGGGTTAGATTTGGCGCGCTTTGAATCGATTAGAGGTGCGGGGGAGTTCAACGTGATGTCTACGGTTTCTTCGCTCCGGCGCTTCGGTGCCGTTTTGGCTTTGCCCATCGTGCTCGGGGGATGTGCGCTTCCGGTGCCGGTGAAGATCGCGGCCTGGGTCATCGATGGCATCAGCTATGTCGCAACCGAAAAAACGATTACCGACCATGGAATTTCGTTGGCCATGAAGAAGGACTGCGCCCTGCTGCGCGGTGTCACCGAAGGGCAGGTCTGCCGTGAGGACGAACCGGAGATTGCAGTCGCCTTGGCTCGCCTTGATGTCCAAGAAGCCGAGGAGGCCGGAGCGGCCGTCGCGACGCCGTTAGCCGATTTGTCTGCGGTCGCCGAAACTGAAGACTTGGACAGGTTCGACACGGCGAGCGGATCTGTGGAAACGGCCGAGGCTGCCGAAGCGGAAATCCTCCAGCCGACGCCTGCTGAAAAGAAAAAGGCCTCCGGGACGGCTCCGGCTGTATCGGACACTCCGGACGTCACACGGGAGGAGCGACGCTCCGCCGCCGTTGCCAAAGCCGAGGGCGCCAACCTGTTTTATGTCATCGCCAGTTTCTCAAGCCAGGCCAACGCGGAGAGGCTGGTTGGGCGCTATTCTCTGTTAAATCCCAGCGTGATGCCGGTGCGGATCAAGACCCGCCAAGTCTATCGCGTGCTGGTCGGTCCTTACCGGAAAGACGAGATGCAGGATGCCAAGCGACGGGTCGGCAAGCTCGGGATCCAGCATGTCTGGGGCATTCGACTCGCCCCAGCCGATTGGCAGGCGGCCCGTCTCGGGCGCAAGATCGACGACAGCCCGGCCATTGCCTCCCTTCAGGAGTAGGCGACGGCTCAACCTGTCCTGAAATGGCGGACGGCTTCTCTTGAATGGGGGGCCGTCCTTTTGCATGCTGGTCCGGGGTCGGGGAGGGTGTCAGGCCAGAATATTCGTTGGGCGATCAATCTGGGTCAGGACCGCCAGAATGCATCGGCTGCGGCGGATGACCTTGTGGTCCGCCGGGTTATAGCGTTGCGCGAAAGACAGTCTATCGGACCACTCAGCGATGAAATCGCGAGGGCTGCCCGGATCGGCAGGCCGGCCGGTTAGGGCGCCGATGGTTCGATCATATCCGGGTTGAACTTCAGGCTGGAAGGCGAGCATGGAATACTCGTTCCAGTCCAAGATGCCGGCGGCGTATAGGGTCTGCGCGAGATCAATCATTTCCCGCGGGGTCAGGTGGCGTACGTCGTGCTCATCGCTAATATCCACCAGCTGGGGGTCGTGGCCCTCCACCTCGACAATGTCGCCGGTACGGCGGCTTTCGGTGACGATCGGGAGTTGGGGCTTGCGGGTGGGAACGGGCAGGTCCGGGGTCTTGGCCGGAACAACGTCGCGATGGGGCGGTGCCGAGAGCAGATCGAGATAACCGGCATCCTGATCAATCTTCACGGTCGAATGCCTCCCGCCTGCACCGGAAGGAGGACCGGATGCTTGAGGCTGCGCGGGCAGGAATTAGCCATGGTGGAAACCATATCCATCCTGTGTCAGTTTCGAGCATGCACCACCACGGGCCGGTGGGCCGGGGCGATACTATCCGCTCGGTATTTTGTACATGTCTGCGTCGGCGTAGTCCAGGGTTTGCCTCGCAGCCTCGGGTATGTCCTTCGACTTCCCCGCAACCTTCCAAGGCCGAATCGCGTTCGAGGCAGGCCACCAGAAGGGAGACGCTGGAGACCAAGTCGCCCTGGCTTGTCAAGGGGTTGCAATGGTGGGGTGTCTTCGGTTTCTTGAATTCCACGGCTCAACCCTTTCGCCTGTCTGCCGTCCCCGAAGTTCAGAGCAAGGTGGCAGTGCTGCTTTGTTGTTTCCGTGGCAACAGGCATGCCATCTCGGAGATCACCTGAAATCAGTGTGTTAGAAAGGATTTTGCGGCGGCAATATTTTCCGTCCGGGAAAAAAATGCCGGGACAGGGGAAAAATTTGCCTTCAGGATTCGTGCGGGGGCCACAGCCATGCCGCCCCTCGCACGCCGCCGGAATCCCCGTGACGGTTCGGGAGCAGCGGGGTGTCGACGTGATCGGAAAACACCCAGTCCCGCCAGAGCTGCGGAACGGCGTCGTAGAGCCTCGGATTGTTGGACAGCCCGCCGCCGAGAACGATCACGTCCGGATCCAGGATGTTGATGACGTGGGCCAATGCGCGGGCCAGGCGTTCCTCATAACGCCGGACCGTGTTCAGGGCGGTCCGCTCACCGTTCTCGGCCCGTGCGAAGATCTCAGCCGCCGCTAATTCCTCGCCGCCGGATCGGACATAGTCGGCCGCGAAGCCGGGGCCCGAGAGGAAGGTCTCGATGCAACCGCGATTGGAACAGTAGCATTTCGGGCCCGGACGTTCGTTGTCTTCAGGCCACGGCAGGGGATTATGTCCCCATTCTCCGGCAATGGCGTTAGGGCCGGTGATCGGGCGACTTCCGACCACGATGCCGCCGCCGACGCCTGTCCCCAGGATCACACCGAACACGACATCGGCATCGTCCGCCGCCCCGTCCACCGCTTCGGAAACAGCGAAACAGTTGGCGTCGTTGGCCAAGCGTACGGGCCGTCCCAGGGCATCGGCGAGGTCGTGATCGAGCGGCTTGCCGATCAACCAGGTGGAGTTCGCGTTCTTTACCAAGCCCGTGCGGGGGGAGATCGTCCCCGGAAAGCCCACGCCGACGGTGGCCGGAACACCGTCGGCTCCTCGACGCGCTTCATCCTCGACGGCGGTGACCAGGGATGCGATTGCGGCGACCGTCCCCGGGTAATCGTCGCGCGGCGTCATCACCCGGCGGCGCGCCAACTCCCGGCCGTCGTTGGCAAGGGCGATGCCCTCGATCTTCGTGCCGCCCAGGTCGATTCCGATGCGCATGGGTGTTCCTCCTGCCGCACGATCGGAATAAGCCAAGTCACTTCGTGACGCGGCTTATTCCGTGAATCGTCATCTATATCAATATGATAGAGCGGGTTCGCGCGAGAATTTCACGCCACAAATCAGCTTCGCTCTCTCACGATTCGCTCTAATATGTCAGAAGGACAAGGGCTGTCAACAGTCTCGGTCCCGGAACGAAAACAAGATTACTTTCAATGCGTTGGGGGTTTGGCCATCGGGCCTTGATTTAGGAATACTGAGTCGGATTTATATCCGGAATGTAGACGAGGTGTGAAATCCACCGCCTTGTATTTCCCAATTCTGCGATTCGGGGACAATTTTTAGGCGGTCCAAGTGAACTCCTGCTCTCCCCATGGATTTTCCACTCATTTTCTACCTCTTTTGATTTCTGGGGAACAAAGAATCAAAACAACGCTTTAGACTAGATGTTGGGTCTTGCTTGTTAGGAAGCCACAAAAAATGGTTTTCACCCGACTCCGGTTTGGTTAACAAGGAATCGTGATCAATATCGGAAGAGTTGTCGGGAGAGATATAATGGGCAGCGGTTTTACCAACGTGACCGTCGGTGCGGGCTCCTATCCGGTGTTCGACGGGTTCGAAGAGTCCCGGGTGTCGGGGAAGGACATCGCGGCTGTCGTCGGGGTCAGCCCGCCCACGCTCAGCAAGTGGCGCCGTGGGCGGACACGCATTCCCGCCGCCAAGCTGACGTTTCTGACCATGCTGCTGGCCAACGGGCTTGAGGAACTGGAGGATGTTCGGCGTCTGGAGGGTAACGGCGCTGGGTCGGGATGGCTCGATGGGAATTTGAGGGCGGCGCGGCGTTGTCTGGAGGAGCAGGAGGCGCTGAACGCCGAGCTTCCGCCTGCGGCCATTCACGAAGGGGTGCGCATGTTCCATGACTGGTGGCGGATGAATGCGAAGGTTCTGCGCCCCGCCACGCTGCGCCCCGGCGGCACCGGGGAGGAAACGGCATGAGCGCTCGGGACGTCCTTGTCGACTTGGGGATCACGCCTGCCGGCGTCCAAATGGCGATGCACATCAAGGATAGCTATAGGAAGGGCGAGCCCCTCTGCATACCGGGGGACAACAGTCGCATCCTGGCGCCTGAGTTGTTTCTCAATACCCACCTTGATCTTAGTAGCTACGAAGATCCGCTGCCGCTGGCCATGATGGCGACCCGCGATCCCGAACTGCCGATGGCGTTGGCGGCAGCGGCTCGCATGAGCCCGCTCGGCAGCCGCAAGAAGCTGGTCGGCGACGTCTTTGGCCTGGTGGGCGAGAAGACCAAGCACCCGAGCGTTCGAAAATGCGTAAAGATGGTGGCTGACCACGCCTTTGATCCCGCCGCCATATCGGCGCTCAGGCGCCAGGCATCGCAGATGATCGTCCATGCCCGACGGGAATATTCTACGGCGTTGAAGCAAAACCTGCAGGCCCTGCTGGAAGGGGGCATTGCGCCGCGGCAGTTCGTGCGCGAGTTCTTCGAATTGACTGAAGCCGGGAACCTTCGGAATGATATCCGCAAGAAACTCCTGAGCAGCTTGTTGCTCAGCGAGGACATCCGCCCTTCCGTCAAGTTTCTGATGTTGGAGAACTTCACCCGCATGCCGGTGCCGGTGCGTCTCGGCATTATCTCTGCGGTGCTGAAGGCGGAACCGACGCGGCACCTTGATATCATCAAGGAAGAACTCAAGTGGATTGTCATCCAGGAACGGGTGAACAAAGACCTGCACTGATCATTCATCGGCTTGCAGCCTGATTGGCCCGGGGGTAGAAGGTTTCATGATGGCCCTCGACCCACATGTGTTCCAAGATCCTCCGGCGGCCGGTGATTTTCGCGGGATTGCAGAGGGCGTGTTCTGGGTGCGCCTGTTTTTGCCGTTTAAACTCGACCATGTGAACCTGTGGTTGCTTGATGATGGTGACGGCTGGACGGTCTTCGATACCGGCATGGACGTGCCGGACGCCCGGGCCGCTTGGGGGGACCTGCTGGGTGGGCTCCTGGCGGGGCGGCCGCTTCGCCGCATGATCGTTACCCATTTCCACCCCGATCATCTTGGACTGGCGGGATGGCTGAGGGATCGTACGGGGGCGGAGCTTTGGATGTCGGCCCTGGAATGGAACGCCGCTCGGAGTCTGACGGTAGGCGACGACGCAAAGAAGCGGGCCGAGGCCATCGACTTCTATCGTTATGTGGGCGCGGGTGACGCCGCCGTGGCTCTGAGCGAGCAGAAAGAACGGATGTACGCGCCACGAGTGTCTCCCATACCCGAAGGATTTCGGCGGATCGTCGACGGGGAGACTCTGAACGTCGGCGGACGGGATTGGCAGGCCATGGTCGGGCGGGGGCATTCGCCGGAAGGCTTGGCCTTCTATTGCCGGGATCTGGGGGTTTTGATTTCGGGAGATCATATCCTCGGCAACGTCAGTCCCAACGTCAGCGTCTGGCCGCGCCAGCACGAGGTAAATCCGCTCCGGCTCTATCTCGACAGTCTGCCCCCCTTCGGGGCTCTACCCGCGGAAACCCTGGTGCTGCCGGGTCATGACCTGCCGTTTTCGGACCTTCCGGGCAGGGTGGAGGTGCTCTCCCATCACCATGCTGCGCGTCTGGCCGAAACGCTGGACTCCTGCCGGGAACCCGCGACCGCCTGGGAGGTGCTGAAACAACTGTTCCGCAGCGGTCTCGATGAAGAGCATATGGTTTTAGCGGCCGGAGAGACCCTGGCCCACCTTCACTTCCTCATCGGCCAGCGCAAATTGATCAGGCTCCGGACGACGGAAAGCGTCAAATACGTCGTGAAGACTTAGCGCGTCTATCCTTTTGAAATAGAGGACGATTCACGACATAACCCGAGTCAGGGCAATGGCTCGGGTTCTTCCGATCACACTCTAGGAGAGAGCGATCCGGTGCGGGGGTTTGGTCTCTTCGTCCACCTCGGTCAGTTCCGACGTGTCGCAGTAGAGTCCGTAAAGGATATTGATTACCGCGCTCGCTTCTTCCCCCGCGAGGGAATAGAAGATGGTCTGGGCGGAACGGCGCGTCCTCACCAACTCGTCGCGTCGAAGACGCGCCAAGTGTTGGGAGAGCGCGGACTGACTGAGACCGATGATCTGTTCAAGTTCGCTGACACATTTTTCGCCGGTTGACAATTGGCACAGGATGAGAAGCCTGTGCTGGTTACTCATTGCCTTGAGGAGAACGCTGGCCCGGCGAGCGTTCTCGTGGAGTTTGTTTAGATCCAGCTGTGCCATCGGGTCCCCTTATATTACGCAAGGATAATGTATTGTATGGTCAGCCCGTTCGCCAGCACAAATTTGGAAAACCGTGGTGCCTTGCAGAAATTTATCTGAAACCCGCAGAAAACCGAGCGTTGCCTTGGTTGGGCTTATTTGGAGTGGGAGGCAGCGTTCTCGGGTGCGGTGACGCTGCCGAACAGGGCCAGCAGCGGCGGAATAATGAGCAGAGTCAGGACCGCCGACAGGGCCAGGCCGCCGACCACCACCGAGCCCAGGCCGCGGTAGAGTTCGCTTCCGGCGCCGGGGAAGACCACCAGCGGCAGCATGCCGAAGACGCTGGTAAGCGTGGACATGAAGATGGGGCGGATCCGGTTCCGCGTCGCCGCCAGGATGGAGTCGACCGTGTTCATGCCGTCCTCACGTTCGTGGAACAGGGTCTGGTGCACCAGCAGGATGGCGTTGTTGACCACGATTCCGACGAGGATCACGAAGCCCAACAGTGTCAGCATGTCGAGGGGCTGGTAGACGTAGGTATTGAGGATAGCCAACCCCCCGATGCCGCCTGCGGCGGCCAGCGGCACGGAGAGCATGATGATGAAGGGGTACACGAAACTTTCGAACAGAACCGCCATGACCAGATAGACGATGGCAATGGCGACCATAAGGTCGAGCACTATATGGTCCCAGGTCTTGACCAAGTTGTCTGCGGTCCCCGACAGTCGCATGGTGACGCCCTCGGGCAGGCCTTGTTTCGTCAGTGGCTCCAGCACCTGGCTGCGCAGCATGTCCATGGCGAGTTCCAGAGGCAGGTCCTTGCGTGGACGGATTTCCAGGGTCACCGTGCGTTCCCGCTCGATGTGGCGGATCTCGGTCGGACCCGACGTGACCTCGACGTCGGCCAACGAGCGCACGGGAAGAATCTTGCCTGCCGCGGTGACCACCGGCAGGTTGGAGATGCTCTGGGTTTCCGTGCCCTTTCCTTGGGGGCCTTTGAGAGTGAGGTCGATGCGTTTGCCGTCCACCGTGACTTCGGCCACCCTGAGCCCGTCGTTGAAGGCGTCCACCGTCTGACCGAAGTCGCGGGCCGAAACTCCGTTGTCGGCTAGGCGCAGGGGATCGGGGTAAACCCGGATTTCCGGGGCCCCCAGTTCCAGGCCCGGCTTGGGTCGGAACTGATTTCCGTCCTCCTTTGGGAGGATTTTTTGAATCTTGCCGGTTGCCTTGAGGGCAACCTCCAGCACCTCTTCCAGGTCCGGACCCGAGATGTTGACCTCGATCGAGCGCCCGGAGCCGATGGCGCGGCCGAATAACGACGGCTGGGTGACGAAGCCGAAGGTCCCCGGTTCCTTGAAGACGGGTTCGCGCAGGACCGGGATCAATTCGGCCACCCGTTCGGGTTCGGCGCTGGTCGCGCCGATGAAGGTGCTGCCGCGCCGGGCGACGAAGAAGAAGTTCTCGATCTTGGGCGGCCCGCCGGGTTCGGCCTCAGGCCCCGTCTCCGAGGTCCAGATGTGGCGGACCGTACCTTCGATATCCTGGGCGATTCCGGTCGTCGTCTCCAGGTTGTAGCCCGGCGGCGGCATGATGACGCCGAACACCAGGTTGCGGTTGCCCGTCGGCAGATATTCCAACTTGGGCAGAAACTTCCAGGTGGCGAAACCGGTGGTGCCGCAGACGACGACCACCACCAGAGCCGCCAGGGCGCGATGGCGGACCACCTCGCCGGTGAACCAGAGGACGAAATGGGTAAAGCCGCGTGCGAAGTGATCGATGCCGGGTAGCGGTCGCTGGCTGGTGTCGCGGGCCTTGCGGGCGAGCAGGCGGTTCGACAAGGCCGGGATTACCGTAACGGCGACGATGAGCGACAGGATGACCGAGATCGAGATGGCCACCGCGATATCACGGAAAAGCTGCCCGACTTCCAGTTTCATGAGCAAGAGCGGGATGAAGACCATTACCGTGGTCAGGGCCGAAACCAGGACTGCACCCCAGACCTGCGACGCCCCCTCGAAAGCCGCCTGGCGGGCGGGCTTTCCCTCCTGACGCAGGCGGTAGATGTTCTCCAGCACGACGATGGCAGCGTCCACCACCATGCCGACGGCAAACGCCAACCCGGCTAGGGAGATGACGTTCAGCGACCGCCCCATGGCCGCCATGGCGACGAAGGAACCGATAACGGAGACCGGGATCGCCAGGGACACGATCAGCGTTGCCGCGCCCGAGCGCAGGAACAGCAGCAGCATGATTGCCGCCAGAGTGCCGCCGACCCAGATATTCTGCCGCACCAGGCGGATGGCGGACTCGATGTAGACCGTTTCGTCGTAGACCTGGGTCAGCTTGAGCCCGGCTTGGGGCAGAACCTGGTCGTTGAGTTCGTCGATTGCGGCCTGAATGCCCTCCATGGTCTCGATGACGTTGGCGCCGGTTTTGCGCACCGCTTTGAAGGCCAGCGACGGGTCACCCAGCCGGCGGATGATTGCGCCCGCTTCTTTGTGGTCGAAATGGACGTCGGCCACGTCGCCGACGGTAACTCGCGCCAGCCGCCCCGTCGCCGGGTCTTCGATGGACCGCAGCATGACAGCCGCCACCATCTCGGCGGTAACCAGTTCCCCTTCGATGCGGACCACGTAACGTCGCTTTCCTTCCTCCACGTCGCCCGCCGATATGGAGACGTTGGCGGCCCGGAGAGCCGACGTAATTTCGGGTACGGTAAGCCGAAAATGGGCTAGGCGAACCGGGTCGACGAGGACCACGAGTTCCCGCTCCGCGCCGCCGTAGATGGTGACGTCGGCGACACCGGGCACGCGCTCGATGCGGTCCTCGATCACGTCCTCGGCGAAGTCGCCGAAGGTGTGAATGGGGCGGTCGTTGCCGGGCAGACGGTTGATGACGAACCAACCGATGGGGCGGTCTTCGCTGCCTGCGGTGTCCAGCGACGGCTCTTCCACCTCTGCGGGATAGTCCGCCACCCGGTCCAGGCGGTTGGCGACCAGCAGCAGGGCCTTGTCCATGTCGTGGCCGACGGGGAACTCTACGGTGACGCTGCCGCCCCCGTTCCCGGAGCGCGAGGTCATCTCTTCCAATCCGTTGAGGCCGCGCAGGACCTCCTCCTGCCGGTTGATGATCTCGCGTTCCACCTCAGCCGGCGCTGCGCCTGCCCAGGCCGTGCTGATGGTCAGAACCGGTTTCTGCACGTCGG
Source organism: Rhodospirillales bacterium (assembly GCA_003354135.1). GTDB lineage: Bacteria > Pseudomonadota > Alphaproteobacteria > Rhodospirillales > GLO-3 > GLO-3. The sequence goes on along the minus strand of PIVK01000004.1, from coordinate 16,379 downwards.
GGGTAAGCTGGATGGGAATGGTCTTAAGTGCGATGAGACCGAACATGACCACCATCATCACCGCCGCCAGGACGGCGATAGGCCGGTCGATGGCGACGCGGATCAAGTTCATCGAGCGGCACCGTCTCCGTCGTACGAAATCTTCTGGCCCGGGCGTAGGCGCTCGTTGCCGCGTACGATGACCAGGGTTCCGGGTGCAATGCCGCCCAGGACCTCGAAACGGCCGCCGACGGCCTCACCCAGATTGAGCGGCCGGATACTGGCGGTGCCGCTTTCGGCCACGAACGCCATCGTCTTCCCCTTGAGGTTGAGAATAGCGTCCTTGTGAACGGTTACTACGTCGCGCGGTGGGCCGGCCGGCAGGCTCAGCGTTACGCTCTGGTTGGCGGCGAGGCCGGCGCGAGGGGCGGAAAAACGGGGGATAAAACGGACCCGGCGGGTGTGGGTCAGTGCATTTTCTTCGGGCACCACGGCGCGCACCACGGCGTCGAAGATGTGTGGCGTATCGAAGCGGAAGGTCACCGGTGTCCCCGGGACAAGCCCCGCTATCCGCCTGGACGGAACGTCAGCTTCGATCTCCAGGTTTTTGTCACCGATCAGGGTAACGACGGCCCCACCGGCGGAAACGAAGGCGCCGGCCTCGGTGTGGCGCTGGGTGACGGCCCCGGCGTAAGGAGCGCGGATGTCGGCATCGTAAAGATCGATCTTTGCCAGCTTGGACTCCGCTTGGGTGCTCATCAGCGCAGCCTTTGCCTCGGCGATGGCACTCTGCGCCATCACCAATTCCTGGCGTTTGTCGTCGAGGCGGGCCTGAGAGAAAGCGGCAGATTTCCGCAGTTTTTCGAGGCGTTTTAGCTCCTGAGACAAAAGTGCGGCCTGGGCCCGGACGGTCTTGATGGCGGCTACGGCCTCGGCAACCCGTGCTTTGCGTAATTCCAATTTCCGTTCGAGCGAGTCCTTGACCAGGACGGCGATGATCGCATCGGCCTCGACCCGGTCGCCGACATCGACACGAATTTCCCGGACGGGGCCGGAAATCCGAGCGGCGACGGGGCCTGTTTGGCGGGCGACCAGGCGACCGATGACGGGAACGGTCTGATGCAAGGGTTCGCTGCGCACCGCGTCGACGCGAACCGGGGCGGGCTTCTCCCCTTGGGTTTCCTTGGCGGAGGCCGCCTTCTTGTCATCCTTTTCCTGTGCCGGTAGCGGGGATGGAAGAGCCAGCACCACTAGGGCCAATGCCGTTGCAAGCACGACGGAAGGTGTGGTGAACGGTGCCCGGGATAGGAGGCCAGAGAGACTGATTAAATGCATCAAATTCGAATCCGCTCGATTGGTCATCCTGGACTGGTGGTATGAGTCTGACGGATGGAATCCATCCGTCAGAGAACAAACACCACTAGAAACAAATGTTTAATCGTGCACAAGACACGAAACGAAAGAATTCTTCCGTTTCGTTCACGCCACTAGACTAGACCGTCTAGTCCAGTTTATGATTCCAACGTCATGTCGGCAAGGGGGGATATGGAAATCGACATCTCCGAATCCAAGGGAGACCCGGCTAAGCGCCGCGCCATCTTGGAGGCGGCGACCCGCGTTTTTTTCAAGGCCGGATATCGGGCGGCGAGCATGGACCATGTCGCTGGGGAGGCGGATGTTTCCAAACAAACGGTCTATGCCCACTTCGGCTCCAAGGAGTCGCTTTTCGAAGCCATCATCCGGGCCAAGGTGGACACCCTGGTGGCCCCGGCCGTGGGTCTGGACGGTGACGGCGAGCCGGAGGCGGTCTTGAGCGCCGTCGCACAGAGATTCATCGATATGGTCTTGCAGCCCGAAGGCGTGTCGCTATTGCGGGTCATCCTGTCGGAACGCAGCCGTTTCCCCGAACTGGCCGAGACAGTCTACCGCTCCGGGACTAGGTTGGCGGCAGACGGGCTGGCCAAGTACCTGGCGCGCATGGACACCTCCGGCGCGCTTTCCGTGGCGGACCCGAGAGCGGCGGCCCAGCTTTTCTTCAGCATGCTGCGCGGCGATATCTACATGCGCACCTTGCTTGGCGTCGGGCCTCAGCCGGCGGAAGCTGAGATCGCGGCGAACATTCGATTGGCGGTAGGGACGTTCCTGGCCCGATTTTCGCCCTAAAGCGGATCGTGAGAAATCGAAGCTGCTTCGTGGCGCCGAACTCTCGCGTGAATCCGCTCTGTCCTTTTGAAATGGAGGCCTTTTGAAATAGAGAACGATTCACGACAGGGGCCGAGTCAGAGAAACGACTCGGATAATTACGAGATCAATCTAGGAATCGGAGACCGTTTCCTCCACAATACCCTCATGGCGACAGCACTCTATACGCACCCGGTCTGCGTCGAGCACGAGATGGGCGACTACCATCCCGAACGGCCCGAACGTCTGCGGGCGATCCTGCATGCGCTGGAGGCCGAGGCCTTCCAATCCCTGGAACGGCGGGAGGCTCCCAGGGCCGAGGTGGCCCCCATCGAAAGGGTGCATAAGGCCTTTTACGTCGAGGGAATCCTGGAGAACGCTCCGGTCGAGGGGCACCGGCACCTGGATCCCGACACGGCGCTCTGCCCGGTGTCTCCGGAGGCCGGGCTTCGGGCCGCAGGCGCGGCCATGGCGGCTGTGGATGCCGTCTTTGCCGGCGAACTCCGCAATGCCTTTTGTGCCGTTCGCCCACCGGGACACCACGCCGAGTCGCAGCAGGCTTTGGGCTTTTGCCTATTCAACAACGTTGCCGTCTCTGCCCGGCATGCACGTGCCAGTCACGGGATCAAGCGGGTCGCGGTCGTCGATTTTGATGTTCACCATGGCAACGGAACGCAGAACGATTTCTGGTTTGAACCCGACCTGTTCTACGCGTCCAGCCACCAATGGCCCTGCTATCCCGGCACCGGCATGGAACACGAGACCGGAGTGGAGGACAACGTGGTCAATGTCCAGCTTCGGCCGGGCGCTGGGTCCAAAGAATTCCGTGCTGGATATGAGGACGTGATTCTGCCGCGACTTGAAAAGTTCGCGCCGGAACTGCTGATCATCTCCGCCGGGTTCGACGCCCACAAGCGCGACCCGCTCGCCAACCTGATGCTGGAGACCGAGGATTATGCCTGGGTGACCCGCGAACTGGTGCGCATCGCCGAGAATTGCTGCGAGGGACGGGTGGTGTCTTCCCTTGAGGGGGGCTATGACCTGGAGGCTCTGGCGGACGGGGTTGCGGCCCACGTCAGCGCCCTCATGGGAACCAAGTAACCCTTTCTCAAGTAGGGAGGTTCACACAATCAGTTGTGTGACTTCCCAGTTGCCCCGGGGCATCCGGGTCTTTACACTCGCGCCCTTTCTGGACTTGGATGGCGATGATGGCCGAGACCAACCTTCCGGCGGATATCGCCGCCATGAGTTTCGAGGACGCACTCGGCGAGCTGGAGGACATCGTCCGGCGATTGGAATCCGGGTCCGGCAAGCTGGAAGACGCCATCCAGGCGGCCGAGCGGGGCGCGCAACTGAAGCGCCATTGCGAAGCCAAGCTCAAGGAGGCGCGGCTCAGGGTGGACAAGATCGTGCTCGATGCGGGGGGCGAGGCGACGGTCGAGCCCATGGAGACGGACTAGTGTCCCGAATCCGAAGTTCGTACCATTATGGGGCAAGCGTTTCTCGAACTTCGAATCCACCACTCTAGGGGGAAGACCGTGGCCGATTTTCGGAAGGACCTGACGGAAACCGCCCATAAGGTGGTTGAGGTTCTGGACGATTTCATGCCGTTGGACGACACGCCCGAGCGCAAGCTGTGGGAGGCCATGCGCTACTCCACCGTTGCCGGCGGGAAGCGGGTCCGGCCGTTCATGGTCGTGGCCGGCGCACGCATGCTCGGGGTAAGCGAGACCTCAGCGTTGCGCACCGCTGCTGCAATCGAGATGGTGCACTGCTATTCGCTGGTCCACGACGACCTGCCAGCAATGGATGATGACGAACTCCGGCGCGGCCAGCCGACATGTCATATCAAGTTTGACGAGGCGACGGCGATTCTGGCCGGGGATGCGCTTTTGGCCCTCGCGTTCGAGGTCGTGGCGAGTCCGGCGACTCATTCCGACCCCAAGGTGCGTGCCGATCTGGTGGTGGCTTTGGCCCGCGCGGCGGGAGCCCACGGAATGGTCGGCGGCCAGATGATCGACCTGTTGGCCGAGGAGAACGGCTACGGGTTGGAGAAGATTACCCGGCTCCAGCAGATGAAGACGGGCGCCCTGATTTTGTTTTCCTGTGAGGCGGGGGCGATCCTCGGCAAGGCGGCCGACGCGCAGCGCCAGGCACTCAGGGGTTATGCCCATGATCTCGGTCTCGCATTCCAAATCGTCGATGACCTGCTCGACGTGGAAGGTGACGAGGCGGAGATGGGCAAAAAGGTGGGCAAGGATGCGGATGCCGGGAAGACGACCTTCGTGTCGCTCCTGGGCGTCGAGGGGGCCAAGGAGCGCGCCGCCATGCTGGAGGCCCAGGCCGTCGCGCATCTTGATATTTTCGGTGAAAAGGCGGACTCTTTAAGAGCGCTGGCCGAGTTTATCCTCAAACGGCGCTCCTAGGGGACGGGACGTGACCGAAGACCATCAAACTCCGCTTCTGGATACGGTCAATGGGCCGGACGACATCCGCGAGTTTTCGATCGAAGAGCTGCGGCAGCTCTCCGACGAGATTCGGCGCGAAGTGGTGCGCACTGTATCCATCACCGGCGGACACCTGGGCCCCAGTCTGGGCGTGGTGGAACTGTCGGTCGCCCTGCACCACGTCTTCAACGCGCCCGAGGACCGCATGATCTGGGACGTGGGCCACCAGACCTATCCTCACAAGATGCTCACCGGGCGGCGCGAGCGCATGCTGACGTTGCGCCAGGGCGGCGGCATCTCCGGCTTTCCCAAGCGTTCGGAGAGTGAGTACGACTGCTTCGGTGTCGGGCATAGTTCGACCTCCATCTCGGCGGGTCTAGGCATGTCGGTGGCCCGCGACATGAAGGGCGGCAAGAACCATGTCGTCGCCGTTATCGGCGACGGTGCCATGAGCGCCGGCATGGCCTATGAAGCCATGAACAACGCGGGAGCCATGGACTCGCGGCTGATCGTCGTCCTCAACGACAACGACATGTCCATTGCACCACCGGTGGGCGCTGTCAGTGCCTATCTGTCGCGGGTGGTGTCCTCCAAATCGTTCCGTTCCATGCGCCATTTTGCCCGTGACGTGACGCGCAAGCTGCCGCGCTCCTTGTCCGAGGCGGCGCGCCGGGCCGAGGAGTACGCCCGCGGATTTGTCATCGGCGGCACGCTGTTCGAGGAACTGGGCTTCTATTACGTTGGTCCCATCGACGGACACAATTTCGAGCATCTGCTGCCCGTCTTGAACAACCTGCGTGACGATGAGGAAGAGGGGCCGGTGCTGCTGCACGTGGTGACCGAGAAGGGCCACGGCTATCAGCCGGCGGTCGACGCGCACGATAAGTATCATGGGGTCGGAAAATTCGATCTGGTAACGGGCGAACTGCACAAGCCGAAGACCAATACACCGTCCTACACCAGCGTCTTTGCCCAGGCCCTGATCAAAGAGGCGGAAAAGGACGAGAAGATCCTCGGCATTACGGCCGCCATGCCTGCGGGGACCGGGCTGGATAGGTTCAATGACCGCTTTCCGGACCGTTTCTTCGACGTCGGTATCGCCGAGCAGCATGCGGTGACCTTCGCCGCCGGACTGGCGACCGAGGGCTTCAAGCCCTTCTGTGCCATCTATTCCAGCTTTCTGCAGCGGGCCTACGATCAGGTAATGCACGATGTGGTGCTGCAGAACCTGCCGGTACGCTTCGCCATTGACCGGGCGGGGCTGGTGGGGGCTGACGGGCCGACCCATGCGGGGGCGTTCGACCTGACTTTCCTTACTTGCTTGCCTAACATTGTGGTTATGGCGCCTGCCGACGAAGTGGAACTGGTCCATATGATCGCCACCGCCGCCGCCTTTGACGATGGGCCGTCGGCCGTGCGCTATCCGCGGGGCGAGGGAGTCGGTATCGAGATTCCGGAAGAGGGCGAAATTCTGGAGATCGGCAAGGGTCGGATCCTGCGCGAGGGTGGCACGGTGGCAATCCTGAGCATCGGCACGCGGCTGGCGGAATCCCTTAAGGCCGCCGACGAACTTGCGGCCCGGGGGCTGGTCGCCACTGTGGCCGACGCCCGCTTCGCCAAGCCCATCGACGAAGAGCTGATTAGCAGGCTCGCCATGGACCACGGGGTGCTGATCACCATCGAGGAGAACTCGGTCGGCGGCTTTGGCGCCCATGTGCTGCAGTATCTGGCAGGCGAGGGGCTGCTGGACAACGGCTTGAAAGTTCGGTCCATGACCCTGCCCGACGTCTTTGTCGGGCAAGATACACCCGAGAAGCAATACCGGATCGCGGAACTCACCGCGTCCGATATCGTCAAGACGGTATTGGCGGCTCTGGGCCGCGAGGACGAGGCCGCACGGCCGACGCGGGCTTGAGCAAGAGAAAACGCCTCGATCAATTGCTCGTCGAACGGGGGCTGGCCGAGAACCGGACCCGGGCCCGGGCGCTCGTCAAGGTGGGCGTGGTTTATTCCGAGACCAAACGCCTTGAGAAACCGGGCCACCGGGTGGCCGAGGATGCGCCCCTGGAAGTCAAGGGGTGCGACCATCCCTGGGTCTCGCGGGGGGGCCTCAAACTGGCCCACGGGCTGGAGTGTTTCGGCATTGCGCCGAAGGGCTTGGTCTGCATCGACGTCGGCGCTTCGACGGGAGGATTCACGGATGTCCTGCTGGCGAACGGCGCGGCCAAGGTCTATGCGCTCGACGTGGGCCGCGAGCAACTGGCCTGGAAACTTCGGGAAGATGAACGGGTGATCGTCCTCGAGGGGACCAACGCTCGCCACCTGACGGCGGATCAGGTGCCGGAGCAGGTGGACATCATTGTTTGTGACGCCAGCTTTATCGGGCTGGAGACGCTTCTGCCCGCGCCGTTGGCGCTCGCCGCCCCGGGGGCGCGGCTCATCGCGCTCATCAAGCCGCAGTTCGAGGTGGGTAGGGAACGTGTCGGCAAGAAGGGCGTGGTCCGCGATTCCGCGCTGCACGCCGAAGTCTGCGAGCGCATCCGGACCTGGCTCGAAAGCCTCTGCGGCTGGACGGTCCTTGGAATCACCGAAAGCCCCATCAAGGGGCCGGAGGGGAATACGGAGTTTCTGATTGCCGCGGAACTTGCCTAGAGGGTCGTGAGAAATCGAAGCGGCTCGGATTATTCCGATCGTGCCATAGGCCTCGGGAGCATTGGGTCTATGCTCCCGGGATGGCGAAACTTAGCAATCAATCCTGCTCGACCAGCAGTCCTTCCGCCTTCCAGGCATTGAGACCGCCTTTCATGCTGATGGCCTGGGGGAATCCGGCTCTGAGAAGCTGCTTGCCGGCGGCAACCGAGCGCTTGCCGACGGCACAGTAAAGCACCACCTTCATGTTGCGGACGCGGGGGAAGTGTTTGGCATTGAAAAACGACAAAGGCATCAGCATGGCACCGGGAATACGCTCATTCTCGTACTCGCTGACCTCGCGAACGTCGACCAGCAGTGCATCGCCCACATCGACCCAGCGGGCCACTTCGGCCGGCTCGACCTCAAGCGGCCGGCTCAGGCTGAGGGCTTGGATATCAGCCGTTTCGACCGAGGCAGGTGCGACGTTCATGGAAGCGTTTCCCGGAAAATCATCGTTGATAATTGTTGGCAGAATAAAACCACTCTTGAGGCGCGTCAAATAAAAAATTAACACACTAACACAGAGTTAAATTTGCCAAAAAAAGCGCCGTGTGCGGGGATTCCTGAGGTGGCCCCTGGGTATTGGACCGTCCGACGGCGAAGATTTCGGTGCTCTTTAATCGGGTCTTCTGGAACCGTCAGGCTCATCTCCGGAAAAGGGGATCAACCCCCGCACTGGGCCCGGTGGCGCAGAAGGTGGTCGGCGAGCGTGAGGGCGAGCATGGCCTCGGCGATGGGCACGGCGCGGATGCCGACGCAGGGGTCGTGGCGGCCCTTGGTCACCACCTCCGTTTCCTCGCCGCCGGTGGTGACCGTGCGCCGTGGGATGAGGATGGAACTGGTGGGCTTGAGAGCCATGCGGGCGATGATGTCCTGTCCCGAGGAGATGCCGCCGAGAATCCCGCCGGCATTGTTGGACAGGAAAACGGGGGTATCGCCGTCCATGCGCATTTCGTCGGCATTCTCGGGCCCCGTGATGCGTGCCGCCTCGAATCCGGTGCCGATTTCGACCCCCTTGGCGGCGGGAATGCTCATCAACGCCTTGGCGATATCGGCGTCAAGTCGGTCGAATACGGGTGTGCCGAGGCCGACGGGAACGTTCGACGCCACCACCTCGACCACAGCGCCGACGGAAGATCCTTCCTTGCGGATGTCGTCGAGATAGGTTTCCCATTCGGCGGCGGCCACAGCGTCGGGGCAGAAGAGGGGGGTGCGCTCCACTTCGTTCCAGTCCCAACGGTCCCGCTGAATGGAGTGGGGGCCGATGGCGATGACGGCAGCGCGGACCGCGAGTGCATCGCCCAGAACTTTCCGGGCTACGGCACCGGCCGCGACCCGCATGGCGGTCTCGCGAGCGCTGGCCCGGCCGCCGCCGCGGTAGTCGCGAATGCCGTACTTCTTCCAATAGGTGAAATCGGCATGGCCGGGTCGGAACTTGTCGGCGATCTCGGAATAGTCCTTGGATCTCTGATCTTCATTGGTGATCAGGAGCCCGATGGGGGTTCCCGTGGTCCTGCCCTCGAAGGTGCCGGACAGAATTTGCACCGTGTCCGATTCCCGACGCTGGGTAGTGAAGCGCGATTGACCAGGTTTGCGGCGGTCCAGGTCCGCCTGAATGTCGGCTTCAGTGAGGTCGAGTCCTGGCGGCACCCCGTCGATGACGCAGCCGATTGCCGGTCCGTGGCTCTCACCGAAGGTCGCCACGCGGAACATCTTGCCGAAGGTGTTGCCGGTCATCAGCTTCCGTTGTTGTTGGTCGTGATGTCGGGGGCGTCGACCGCCTTCATCCCGACAATATGGTAACCACAGTCCACGTGGTGGACCTCGCCGGTGACGCCCGATGACAACGGGCTCAGAAGGTAGAAACCGGCGCCGCCCACGTCGTCCAAGGTTACGTTGCGTCGAAGCGGAGAGTTGTACTCGTTCCACTTGAGGATATAGCGGAAATCGCCTATGCCGGCGGCCGCCAAGGTCCGCATGGGGCCGGACGAGAGCGCATTGACGCGGATGTTTTGCTTGCCCAGATCCTCGGCCAGATACCGCACACTGGCTTCCAGAGCCGCCTTGGCCACGCCCATGACGTTGTAGTGCGGCGTTACCCGCTCCGCGCCCAAGTAGCTGAGCGTCAGCAGGCTGCCGCCGTCATTCATCAAGGGCTCGGCCCTCTGGCAGACGGCGGTGAAGGAATAGGTCGAGATATCCATGGACCGGGAGAAGTTCTCGGGGGTGGTGTCGATATAGCGCCCCTTGAGCTGATCCTTGTCCGAATAGGCGATGGCATGGACGAGGAAATCGAGTTCACCCCATTTGTCGCGGATGACCTCGAACGCCGCATCCATACTGGCCGCATCAGAAACGTCACACGGGAGGACAACGTCCGTACCTACCTGCTCGGCCAGAGGGCTGACCCGTTTCATTAGCGCATCGCCCTGATAGGTGAACGCCAGCTGGGCTCCCTGTGCATGACAGGCCCGCGCGATGCCCCATGCGATGGACCGGTCATTGGCGACCCCCATGATCAGTCCCTTCTTGCCGGCCATCAGCGGTGCCGAAACGGTCATAACTCCCCCATTCTTGTCTCATTATTCCAGTTGGGTTCCAGCATCTTACAGGAAATGCCGCCAGATCTTACAGGAAATGCCGCCAGCCGCAAATCGGATGGGAAAGCGGACAGTTTTCCGAACGGACAAACCCTTATAAGATGAGGGCGAGGCCGTCAATCGGGAGAGAACGTGGAAATGACCGAGAAAGGGGAAAACGAGGCCACCGAGGTTCCGAAAACGACAAAACCGGCGGAACTCGCCACAAGAAGCAGTCCCCTTCGCCTGTCCGAAATCAGGCTTTTCGTCGGCTATGTCTGGCACCGTTTCGGTGAGGACCGGTGCGCAGCAATGGCCTCTTCGCTCAGTTACACCTCTCTGCTCGCCATCGTGCCGCTGACCGCAATCGCGTTTTCCATGCTGGCGGCCTTCCCGGTCTTCGAGGGGGTGTGGGGCGAATTCCAGAAAATGCTGTTCAGCAATTTCCTGCCCCAGTCGGCGGAAGCCATGCAGGACTATTTCGAGCAGTTTGTGCGCAACACGGCCCAATTGACCGCAGTCGGCATTATTGGCTTGGCGCTAACCGCCATCTTGCTGCTGGGCACAATAGAGGCCAACCTGAACGCCATTTTCCGGGTCATCCATCCACGGGCAATGGTGCCGCGGCTGCTGGTATTCTGGGCCTTGATGACCTTGGGCCCTCTGCTTCTGGGGGCCAGTTTCTCGCTTTCCACCTATTTCTTCGCGGTTACCGAATGGATGGGGGTTGACGAGAGTTCGATGGGGGTGGGTAATCTGGCCCTGTTGACGCCGACGTTGATCGTCATCGCGGCACTCGGGATGTTTTATGTTATCATCCCCAACCGACCGGTTGCCTTCCGTGATGCCATCGTTGGCGCCATCATCGCCGGGCTTCTGTTCGGGGGGGGTGCGCAAGGCCTTCGGCTTTTATGTCGCCAACTTCCCCACATATGAGACCATTTACGGCGCGCTCTCTGTGATCCCGATCTTCCTCATCTGGATGTATCTGTCATGGCTGGTGGTCCTGTTCGGGGCCGAGATCGTGGCTGGATCGGGTGAGTGGCGGGTCGCCGGCGGCAAGCCGTTGGACCAGGATCTGCACTCGGGTCGCCGCCTGGCGGTTGCCCTGATGATTTTGGCGCGGTTGTCGGAGGCCGGCCAGAGCGGGGCCGGCATCTCGCGCAAGCAGCTTCTGGCGGCCACGGGTGTGGCGGAGCGCACGCTGGAGGAGCAAATGAAGTGGTTCAAGCGGGGGGGGTATGCGGAGACAACGGCCGATGGCAGGTGGATGCTGGCCCGGGACCTTGATGAGGTGACTCTGTTCAGCCTGCTGCAGAGCCTGGATCTGGAATTGCGTTTCCCCGAGGAGTGGGCGCTTGAGGATGGAGCTGTCGAGCCCTGGGAACGGCGCATGATGGGAATTGCACGGGCAAACTCGGATGCCCAGAGGGCCCTGATGGCAACCAGCGTCAAGGCGTTGCTGGCCGCGGGGGGGACGGAATAGGGTCGGCGTGGCCGAACGATCGGTTGGGGCGCTTTTCTCCATGACTAGAGCATGTTACAAGCCGGAGATGACCTTACGCCGTGCATTGGATAAAAACAATGGCCTGAGAGCGGAACTTTTGCGTGGCGGCTTAGGCGTGTTTGTCGTGTACTCGGCAGGCATTTTGCTGAACCTTGCGCTTGCAGTGCTGCTGGCACGCCTGCTGGGGCCGGAAGAATTTGGGCTCTATTCGTTCCTGATTGCCTTCACTACGCTACTGAGCGTTCTTGCGCTGTCTGGTCTGCCCGCCCTCGTGACGCGGGAAACGGCGCGTGCCGAGGCTAAGGAAAAATGGGCTACGATTAAGGGCCTGTGGCGCTGGGCAAGCGGGGTTGCACTGATCTCCTCCGTTATCCTAATGGCAATAGCCGCAGTTGCGTGGCCCCTGATTGCAAGCACACAACCATCGTTGCCGCGAATGGCGTACGTGGCCGGGCTCGCCCTGATTCCACTAATGGTCTACTTAAGACTGTGTGAGGCGGCACTCAGGGGGCTGCGCAACGTGTTGCAAGCGGGGCTTCCAGAATACCTGTTCGGCCGGGTCATGTTTATTCTATTGGTTGTCGTATTCTTTCGTGTTTCCGGGGGGGGCGTGGCCGAGGTCACCGTTCTCCATATCCTGGCGTTGGCGACGGCGCTGATTGCAGGTGCGGCCCTAGTTATGTTGGTGCGGCCCGTCAAGCTGAGTCGCGAAGCGCGTTGGGACATGGAACCCAAGGCATGGACGAAAGCGGCCCTACCTCTGGCTTTCGTCGTTAGCTCGAGTGTGATTATGGGAGAAGCAGACAAGATCATGCTAGGGCTGATGGCGGCCCCGGCGGAGCTCGGGCTTTACGCCGTTGGCAGCAAGGGAGCAGCACTGGTGGCTTTCGGGCTGACGGTGGTCAACAATACAGCAAGTCCCTATGCCGCGCGGTTACACGCCATGGAAGACATGCGTAGGTTACAGGCGCTGGCGGCAAGAAGCGCAGGGGCGGCAGTTCTGTTCGCATTGCCGCTGTTCATAGCCTTTATGCTGGTGGGAGAGGACATTCTAGTCTTGTTGTTTGGCAGTGCGTATTCCTCAGCACAGGTACCGCTTGCCATCCTTTCAGTCGGATATATGGCCAGTGCCGCTACCGGTCCTTCCGACCTGCTGCTCGTGATGGCGGGTCAGGAGCGTGTCGTTGGCAAAGTTACGGCCTTTGTTGCCCTTGCAAACGTGGTCCTCAACGCGGCGCTGATTCCGTCTTTCGGGGCCAATGGCGCGGCTTTAGCGACCGCTCTATCCATTGTTGCATGGAAGTCGGCTCTGTGGTGGAGCGTGCGGAAGCGCCTTGATATCGATTCCAGTATTCTGGGCCTGTTGCGAGAAAAGAGCGGGGGGCAATGAAAAAGCCGAACTTCTTCATAATCGGCGCGCCAAAATGCGGTACGACCTCCCTCTATACATGGCTGTCGGAGCATCCCCACGTTTTCATGCCGACTGTGCGGGATTCCAGGGGAAGGTCTACCACGCTGCCGAAGAGGTCTACCGGTCCGTCGTTTCCGTCTTCTTCGTTTTCCGTCGCACGGTATAGGGGTTTTTTGGGGCCCAGTTTTCGACGAAGCGCTTGAACTTGTCATCCGTCTTGGCCGGCAGGACCACTTTTAGCGTCACGTAGTGATCGCCGCGCGCGGCATTCGGTGACGGTCGCACCCCCTTCCCCTTGAGGCGTAGGATGGTGTCGGTGTTGGACCCGGCCGGAACGGTGACCGCGACCAGGCCGTCGATGGTTTTGGCTTCTACTTTTGCGCCCGTGACCGCCTCGGCGACCGTAACGGGGAGATCGGAGTGGACGTCGTAGCCCTTCAGCGTAAAAGCCGGATGGGGCTCGACGGTGATTTCAACCAGGGCATCCCCGGCCTCGGCGCCGCCGATGCCGGGCATGCCCTGTCCTTTGAGCCTGAGAATTTGGTCGTCCTTGGTTCCCGGCGGCACGCCGACGTCGAGGTGCCTGCCGGTGGTCATGCCGACGTGCCGCGTGGTGCCGCACGCGGCTTCGAGGAAGTTGATGGTCAGCGTGTACTCGACGTTGGCGCCCTTGATCCGAATCCCCGACTTCTCACGCTTTTCGCGCTGGCGGAAGAACGGGTCGAAGTTACGGCGGCGGCGCGGACCGGTGGCGCGGGCGTCAAAGGAGGCCCGCCGTTCCAGGTCGGACAGGATGTCGTGGGCCGCGTTGAGTTCCTTGAACGCGGTCTCGGCCCAAGGGTTGTCCGGATCGCTGTCCGGATGGCACTCACGGGCCTTCCGGCGATAGGCCCTCTTGATCTCTTCGGGTGAAGCGGTCCGGGAAACACCCAGCACCTCATAGGGGTCCTTCATGGACCGTCTCCCCTTTCATCAAATTATTCTACGACCTTCCACGAGCCGTCCGGCTGGCGGCAGGCCTGCCCCTGAACATGTTCGGTACGGCCGTCGACGGCAACCGTGTTTTCGAAGGTCCGGCAGTCATTGCCTTGGGCCGTCTGGAAGGTTTGCAAGGGCGTGGTTGAGCCGGAGTTCCCCGAATTCGGATTGCGCCAGGTTGATGCTTCTCCGTCGCGTCTTGTTTCCAGGGCATCCTGGGTGGTGGTTTGCATGGCAGCCCGATCAGCGGCGTCCAGGGACTTGCCGATCTCGCTGCCCATCCAGGCCCCGGCCAGCGCACCGACGGCAACGGCGGCCAGCTGGCCTTTTCCGCCACCGACCTGGGACCCGGCCAGTGCTCCCAGCCCGGCCCCCATGAGAGTGCCGATGGTCTGTTTGGGGTTGTTCTGGGCACTCTGGCAGCCTGCCAGCAAGACGGCGGCGAGGACAGCCGAGGCGAGGCGGGTGGTGATCATGGCGGGAGCCTCCTAGCTCAGGTGGTTCTTGACAAACAGGGGTAACCAACCTCCCTTTAATGCTACACCAGGGTGGCGGCCTTGCTGTAAACAATTCGCTAATGGATTATGTAGCTCTCGCATTGTGGGAATAATGTGATGTCGATCACCGAAGGTGAAGACCCCATCGCGCTGTTCGAGCGCTGGCTGGCCGAGGTCTCCGAGACGGAGCCCAGCAACCCCACCGCCTGTGCCTTGGCGAGCGCGGATTCTCAGGGGCGGCCGTCGGTGCGCATGGTGTTGCTCAAGGGCGTGAACGAGCGGGGGTTCACCTTCTACACCAACCTGGAGAGCCGCAAGGCCGGTGAGTTGGATTCAAACCCCTGGGCCTCCCTGTGTTTTTATTGGAAGTCCCTCGCGCGTCAGGTTCGGGTCGAGGGAGCGGTGGAACGGGTCTCCGATTCGGAAGCCGACGCCTACTTCGCCAGCCGTCCGCGCCTAAGCCGGATCGGTGCCTGGGCCTCGAAACAGTCCCAGCCCCTGGAAGGCCGGTTCGAGCTGGAGAAACGGGTCGCCGAGTACACGGCCAAATTCCATGTCGGGCACGTGCCGCGTCCGGATTTCTGGTCGGGATATAGGATCCTGCCGCAGTGCATCGAGTTCTGGGAGGAACGGCAGTTCCGCTTGCATGAACGGGTGCTGTTCAGTGCCGCGGATGGCGGCGGCTGGACGATGCAGAGGCTCTACCCGTGAGCGGCGGGCATCAAAACCCGACCATGGAGGTAGGGGGCGTGGCACCCGAGGCGGCACGCCTGATGCGTCTCGCCACCTACGCCTCGGTGGGGGTTGCGGGAATCCTCGTCGTCGCCAAGTCCATCGCCTGGCTGATGACGGATTCTGTGAGCCTGCTTTCAACGCTTCTGGATTCGTTCCTGGACGCCTTGGCGTCGGGCATCAACCTGTGGGCCGTGCGCCACGCCCTGCAGCCGGCCGACAAGGAACACCGGTTCGGCCACGGCAAGGCGGAGCCGCTGGCCGGGCTCGTCCAGGCGGCCTTCATCTCCGGCTCGGCGGTGTTCCTGCTCATGGAGGCGAGCGAACGGATCGTCAATCCCAAGACCATCGGCAACACGGACGCCGGCTTGGTGGTGATGGCGGTCTCCATCGCTCTCACCCTGGTCCTGGTGGGCTTTCAGAAATACGTGGTGAAGAAGACCGGCTCCGTCGCCATCAGTGCCGACTCGCTGCACTACCAGACCGACCTTCTGGTCAACCTGGGCGTCATGATCTCCCTGGTGTTGGTGTCGCGTCTGGGTTGGGGACTGGCCGACCCGCTGTTCGCGGTGATGATCGCAGCCTACATTCTATGGGGCGCTTGGCGGATCGGCATCCTGGCGTTGGACCACCTGATGGATAAGGAACTGCCCGACGAGGACCGCAGGCGCATCCACGAGATTGCCTGTGCGCACGAGGACGTCATCGATATGCACGACCTGCGGACACGGTTTTCCGGCACCAACTTCTTCATCCAGCTCCACCTGGAAATGAGTGGCGACATCACTCTGTTCAAGGCCCATGACGTCGCCGAGAGCGTGATGCGGGATATCGAAGCCGTCTACCCGAATGCCGAGGTCCTGATCCACGAGGACCCGCACGGCACCCAGGAGCGGCGGGCGGAGTTCAAATAGAACCAGCTCAGCAGAAAACCGCGCCCGCCTTGGCTCCCAGCTTCTTGAAAAC
The DNA here is from genome assembly GCA_003354135.1 of Rhodospirillales bacterium. Taxonomy (GTDB): domain Bacteria; phylum Pseudomonadota; class Alphaproteobacteria; order Rhodospirillales; family GLO-3; genus GLO-3. The sequence goes on along the minus strand of PIVK01000004.1, from coordinate 411 downwards.
CTTTGCCGCCGGGCAGAAGCCGGTGAAAGCGGCCTGGAAAAGGTTGAGGCCGATGAACACGGTAAACCACATCCAGTTGGCATGATGCAGTTGGGTCAGGGCCACGCTGACAAGAATCATCACTCCGGCAAAGGCCATCACAAGACGGTCGATGGACATCGTGTCCTCCTGATTTATCATGGGTCTCCGAGGTTTCTTAAGGCAGCCCCCTTGAAAGTCAATAGAGGGCGTATATGTAACCGGAAAATGTAACTGCCCAGGTACCTGGGCAGTTACGAAAAAGAGAACCAAAATAAGGCGCGAAGCATAGCACAGGGAAAGCCTGCGGCAGGAAAAATGACAAGGTTGGGGCAGGGGTGTAGGCTTCCCCCATGATCGTTGACGACCAAGGCGAGGTGGAGGCTTTTCTCT
>PIVK01000068.1 GCA_003354135.1 Rhodospirillales bacterium | reverse complement strand
GACGCAATATATGAAAGCGCCGCATGTCGAGGAATACCATAATTGTGCCGCGCCCATACGGGGCCGCCGGTCCGCAACAGCCTCCTTTACAGCCTTTTTTGTTAAATGCGGGAAGCCCATCAATGAAAATGCCCACGCCCGACAAAGAAATTATCGCCCGAAAGAGTGAGATCGCGGTCGCGCTTCGGCAAATTCTACCCGCCGGCTCGGTGATTGACGACGAAGAGGAACTCCGTGCATACGATTGCGACGGCCTGACCGCCTACCGCCAAACTCCCCTCATCGTCGTCCTGCCGGAAACCGTTCGCCAGGTTTCGGAAATCCTCTCCTATTGCAATGAGACCGGAGTCAAGGTGGTCCCTCGCGGGGCCGGAACCTCGCTTTCCGGCGGGGCGCATCCTCTGGCCGACGCCATTGTTCTCGGAATGACCAAGTTCAACCGTATCTTGGAAGTGGACTTCGACAACCGCTGTGCCGTGGTCCAGCCGGGGGTCACCAACTTGGCGATCACCCAGGCGGTCGAGGCGGAAGGCTTTTATTATGCCCCGGACCCATCCAGCCAAATCGCCTGTTCAATCGGCGGCAACGTGGCCGAGAATGCCGGCGGCGTCCATTGCATCAAGTACGGCCTGACCACCAACAACCTGCTTGGCCTGCAGATGGTCCTGATCGACGGAGAGACGGTCCGCATCGGCGGCCGGCATCTTGACAGCGAAGGTTACGACTTGCTTGGCCTGTTGACCGGATCGGAAGGCCTTCTCGGCGTCATTACGGAAATTACGGTCCGCATTCTGCGTAGCCCAGAGACCGTACGAGCCTTGTTGATCGGCTTCGACAGCATTGACGCCGCCAGCAACTGCGTCGGCTCGATCATCGCAGCCGGGATCATTCCGGGCGGTCTGGAGATGATGGACAAACGGGCCATCCATGCAGCCGAGGAATTCGTCCATGCCGGCTACCCTCTCGACGTCGAGGCCTTACTGATTGTCGAACTGGACGGCCCTCTGGCCGAGGTCGAGCACCTCATCGAACAGGTCTTGGCCATCGCCCGTAATGTCGGAGCGGTCAGTTCCCGGGTCAACCAGAGTGAGGACGAGCGCGCGCGGTTCTGGGCCGGACGCAAGGCGGCCTTTCCGGCGGTGGGGCGCATTTCGCCCGACTACCTTTGCATGGACGGAACGATCCCTCGTCACCAACTGTCTATCGTATTAAAAGAAATCAACGCGTTGTCCGAAAAATACGGCCTTAGGGTTGCCAACGTCTTCCATGCCGGTGACGGCAACCTGCATCCATTGGTCCTCTATGATGCCAACATTCCGGGACAGCTGGAAACGGCCGAGAAGTTCGGCGCCGATATTTTGAAGCTCTGCGTAAAGGTCGGAGGCGTTCTTACCGGCGAGCATGGAGTCGGCATCGAGAAGCGAGACTTAATGAGCGAAATGTTCACCGAAACCGACCTGAACCAGCAACGGAGAGTCAAATGCGCATTCGACCCCAATAGCCTTCTTAACCCGGGCAAGGTTTTCCCGACCCTGTGCTCCTGCGGTGAATTGCGCGGCCTCCATGTCGGGCCGGGGGGTCTTCCCTTCCCCGACATCCCGAGGTTTTAGAATGGACAACTCCCTAACCCCTAAAACGGCGGAACAGGTTCTGGATATCGTCCGTTGGGCGCTTTCCTCGGAAACACCGCTGGAGGTTCTTGGCGCCGGAAGCAAACGCGCCCTCGGCCGCCCGGTCGCGGCCAAGCGGGTCCTGGATCTCTCGGCGCTCTCCGGGGTCGAACTTTATGAACACGCCGAGTTGGTTATGACCGCCAAAGCCGCAACCCCCATAGCGGAAATCGAAAAAACCCTTGCCGAAAACCACCAACAATTGGCCTTCGAACCTCCCGACTTGGGGCCACTTTTGGGCGGCGATGCCGGTCAGGGAACCATCGGCGGCGCAATCGCCTGCAACTTGTCCGGCCCTCGGCGCATCAAGGCCGGAGCGGCTCGCGACCATATCCTCGGCTTCCAGGCCGTCAGCGGCAGGGCGGAAGCCATAAAGTCCGGAGGCAGGGTGGTCAAAAATGTCACGGGCTTCGATCTTTCCAAACTGATTACGGGGTCCTTCGGCAGCCTATCGGTCTTGACGGACGTCACTTTCAGGGTACTGCCCGCTCCCGAGATCGTGAGAACCTTAGTCCTCTCCGGGACCAATTATGCTACGGCAGTTGAAGCCATGACCCTGGCCCTGCAAAGTCCTTACGATGTTTCCGGCGCAGCACACCTCAGCGAGGCAACCTCGGCCGACGGCAGGCCGACCACGGCAATCCGTTTGGAAGGCCCCGAGCCTTCGGTGGATTATCGCCTGGCTATTTTACGCGAACAACTTTCGGGTTTCGGCGAGATCGATGATCTTGCCGATGACGCCTCCCGCACACTCTGGTGGAACTTGCGCGATGTCGTCCCCTTCGTCGCAAATTCCGATTCCCAGGTCTGGCGCATTTCGGTCGCCCCTTCACGCGGCGCCGAGGTTGCCGGGATGTTGGAGCGGGGTTTAGGCGGGAAACTCTATATGGACTGGGGCGGCGGGCTGATCTGGCTTGCCATCGCACCACGCCCGGATGCCGCTCATAATGAAATCCGGGCCATCGTCGGCGATGGCCACGCGACCCTTATCCGTGCTGACGAAACGGTCCGCGCCGACACGCCTGTCTTCCATCCCCAACCGGGCCCGCTTGCCGCTTTGAACGCCCGAATCCGAGAGAGCTTCGATCCAAAGAGTATCCTTAATCCCGGCCGCATGGTCAGACAAAACTGACGAAAAGGGCGGCAATGCGCACCAATTTCACCAAACGGCAACTCACACAGCCACTCAATAGATTGGCCAACGAGGTCTTGCGCAAGTGCGTTCATTGCGGCTTTTGCACCGCCACCTGTCCGACATTCCTGATCACGGGCGACGAATTGGACAGCCCCCGCGGACGCATCGTTATGATTCAAAATATGCTGGAGAGCGGCAAACCCCCGAAGGCTTCCCTGGTCAAGAATTTAGACCGTTGCCTAACCTGCCGCTCTTGCATGACAACCTGCCCATCAGGCGTCGATTACGCCCAGTTGATCGACGGTGCCAGGGCGCATGTGGAAGAAACCCACGTCCGTCAACTGGGCGAGCGGCTGCTGCGTGGCCTTTTGACCCGGCTGCTGCCCAACCCGTCACTGTTTCGACTGGCGATGCTGGGCGGCAAACTGGCCAAGCCGCTCCAAGGGCTGCTGCCCCGGCGGCTGGCCGGAATGGTTGGCATGGCGCAGCACCGAACACTGGAAAACACTGACCGGAACCGTCCTCGTACGGTCTCCCCCGAGGGAACAAAGGTCATGCGCGTCGCACTCTTTGTCGGCTGCGTCCAACAGGTCCTGCGGCCGGCGATCAACGAGGCAACGATCCGCTTGCTCGTCCGTCATGGCTGTGAGGTGGTGGTGGTCGGCGGCCAGGGATGCTGCGGCGCGATGGCCCATCACATGGGCCGCATGGAACGAGCGCGGGAACAGGCCCTTGTCAATCTCCGCGCCTTTGCCGCCGAGGTCGATAAAGGGGGACTCGACGCCATTATCTTCAACGCCTCCGGGTGCGGGTTGAGCCTCATCGAATACAACAGATTGTTCGCCGACGATCCGGAATGGGCCGAGGTGGCGAAGCGATTTTCCCAACTCTGCCGAGACGTCTGCCAAGTGATGGGCGATCTCAAGCTCGCCCCTTCGGTCCTGAGCAATGCATTGCCGGTGGCCTATCATTCGGCCTGCACCATGCGCCACGGCCTGAAGCTTATTGACGAACCTAAACGCCTTCTTGAAAAAGCCGGATTTACGGTCCGCGATCCCGTGGAGAGCCATGTCTGCTGCGGTTCCGCCGGGACCTATAGCCTTTTGCAGCCGGAACTGTCCACATTACTCCTCGAGCGCAAGGTGGCCAATCTGGAGAAGCTCGAAGCCGGCGTCATTGCCACCGGCAACATCGGCTGCCTGGATCATATCGCTGGAGGAACGGCGCTTCCCGTCGTCCATACGGCCGAACTTCTGGATTGGGCCACCGGCGGCCCTAAACCTTCCAATCTCTGAATAGGCAAGGTAATTGCCCAGGCGCCCATGGCCACCACCCATAGCCAACGAGAGCGAGGCCGCAACCGCCGTCCAAGCCGCGTCTGCGTGGGCACAACTTCCCTGCGATGATGCCGAACTTCACTTCAAGCGTGGCAGCGAAACCTGATCACATCACGAATCCCAACAGCAGCGGAAGCGTTATGAAGGACAGCACCGTCGAGCTTAGGACGGTACTCGCGACATCGCTGGGATTGTTATCGTAATACTGGGCGTGAAGGTAGTTGAAGACTGCCGCCGGCATCGCGCATTCCAAAATCAGCACGCCACGAACGACCCCTTCGTAGCCCATCACTTCCGCGACCCCCCAGCCGATAAACACACCCATTCCAAGACGCAGAACGGAAAGCGCGGCGCTACGGCGCAAATTGCCGATGGGAATAACGGCCAGCGACACGCCCAAAGTAATCAGCATCAAGGGGATGGTTACGCCGCCGACCAGATCGGCGGTCTTAAATGCCCATACCGGCAACGCAACCTCGGAAACACGGATTGCCAGGGCCGCGCCGATGGACCAGATTAACGGCACCCGCAGGAACTCGCCGGGCTTGGCCGAGCCAGCCGCGATGGCAGGCCCGAAAGTACACATCAGAACCACGCTGACCGCGAAATATGAAATCGCCAACGCCAGCCCTGTCTCTCCAAAGGCCAGCAGGCAGAGCGGCAGGCCCATGTTTCCGGAATTCGTGAAGATCATTGACGGCAGGAAAGTTCTTTGACTAAGACGGAAGACCTTAAGAACCGGGACTGCAATGACGGCAAAGGCAATGATGGACACCAAGGCCGCCAGGCCCATGCCGGCCATCATCTCAAGCGTGATATCCACCTTGATCAGAACGGAGAATACCAGGCAAGGCGCTCCGACATTGGTGACAAGCCGGGTGATGAAATCGGTCTCGTAGGGATACCCCATCTTAGCCCAAGCGAAGCCGATGCCGGTGCAGACGATAATCGGCGCAATGATTGAGAAAATTTCAGCGTACATGACCCTTGAAGGCAACCTCCCGATAATGTTTGCCTGTATGGAATCAAAAGTGATCTTCCAATACCGTGGAAGACCCAGGTCACACCGGCTCGATGATTTAAACTGCATTCTCCCGATGACTCAAGCGGCGGTTCCGTATGGCGAGAAGCTGGATCATGACAACCGGCATCCAACTCTTGACGCGGAGAATGGCACGGGCTTGAATTCAAACGGGACGTTCGGGGATCCCTAAGTCACATGGGCGGAATAAATATGGAGCCTCTGCCTCCCCAAGACGTGTTGAGAAAAATATTCGCCGCGTTCACCGACGCGGCCCTTCCAGGCAAATGCCTTGCCCCACACATACCGGACTCCCCCCGTGGAAAAACCATAGTTGTGGGAGCCGGCAAGGCCTCCGCCGCCATGGCCCGGGTGGTGGAACAGATCCTGCCCTCTCCCCTTTCGGGTCTAGTCGTCACCCGCTATGGTCATGAGGTTCCTTGCAAGAAAATAGAGATCATCGAGGCTTCCCATCCGGTTCCCGACGCAGCCGGCAGAGACGCCGCCGAACGAATCCTGGAGACGGTCGGCGGCCTGAGCGCAGACGATCTCGTCCTCTGCCTTATTTCCGGCGGCGGATCGGCCTTGCTTTCCCTTCCTGCCCCCGGCGTTCCCTTGGAGGACAAGAGAGCGGTAACCGACGAGCTCTTATTTTCCGGGGCAACCATCCGTGAATTCAACTGCGTCCGGAAGCATCTCTCGGCAATCAAAGGTGGACGGCTGGCCGCCGCCTGCCATCCGGCGCGAGTCCTGAGTCTCGTCATTTCCGACGTGCCCGGCGACGATCTATCGGCGATAGCCTCGGGACCGACCGTTCCCGATCCGTCGACTTCGGCCGATGCCCTGGCCGTTCTTGCCAAGTACGCCGTCAAGACTCCGGCCTCGGTGATCGAGCACCTGCATTCACGCAGGAGCGAAACCCCAAAGCCCGGCGACCCCTGCTTTGAATTCTGCGAGGCGATCCTAATTGCCACCCCATCCATGGCACTTGATGCCGCGGCAAAGGAAGCCAAGAACCTTGGATATGACACGCTCGTCCTCGGCGATGCCATTGAGGGCGAGTCCCGTGAAGTGGCTCGCGAGCAGGCCGTTCTAGCCCTTGAAAAGGCGGCGCGGGGAAAACCTCTGGTCATCCTGTCGGGCGGCGAAACCACGGTAACCGTCAAGGGCAAGGGGCGCGGCGGGCCGAATAGCGAATTTCTCCTTTCCCTGGCCGTCGCGCTGGACGGGTTTCCGGGTGTTCACGCCATCGCCTGCGATTCCGACGGCATTGACGGCTCCGAGGACAATGCCGGCGCGTCGATCAACCCGACCACCCTTGCCCGGGCGGCTGATAACGGTCTCGACGCCGAGGCGCGGCTGGCCGACAATGACGCTTACGGTTTCTTCGCTCCCCTCGGCGACCTAATCGTCACCGGCCCAACCCTGACCAACGTGAACGACTTCCGGGCCATACTGATCGAAGGGAAATAACGGGCCGTGCGGAAAGTATAGATCCGTTCGGGCAATGTCTCATTGGCCGTCACACTGCGCCTCGCTGGATCAACGTCTCAAGCGCAGCGGATTGAAGTGATCGCAGGGGCGGCGGAGTCGCTTTTCCGAAGCTTTAGGCTTTATGTTTTATTGCCGTGATTGTTGTTTTTCCGGAACCCACCTTTTATCGACTGGCCAAGGTCAACCAGCATCATGATGATGACGCTGCCGACGATAATGCCGAATGGAACGGTTCCGATGGATCCGGCGAGCCCGGCGGAGAAGGCGATAAAGACAGCCGCGCCGATAATCCCTGAAACCAAATTGCCCATAATCGCATTCATCCTTCACGGTTACCCGGCCTGCCCAAAGACCTCTTCGATTGTAGCACTATTCCTCGAGCCGGCCCAACAGCCATCGGGCCGTTCTTGGCAGTCTCGCGTCGTCATGTCGGGCGGACACGAGTTGCGCGCCCAGGGGCAGGCCCTTGGGCCCCTGAAACATCGGCAGGTTGAGGGCCGGAACCCCGGCCAGGGTCCAGATGGTGCATAAAACGGGGCTGCCCGTCGTTTCAAGGCCGGCCGGCGCCTCTCCGGCTGTCGACGGAGCGAGGATGGCGTCGTATTCGCAGCCGATCTCGGCGATTTCGCCGTCGAGCTTCCCGATCCGCTCGACGGCGGCGTTGTAATCGGTGGCCAGGACCTGTTTGCCGCGCTCGATCATCTCGCAAAGTACGTCACTCAGCCGATCCTTCGACTTCTCGTATTCCCGGGCAAAACTCTTGGCCAGGTCGGCTTCCATTATTGTTCGATGGGCATCGAGGGCATCATCGAAAACATCGGGCAGGTCCATCAAATCCACATGAACGCCCCGGCCGCCCAGATGCTCGATCATCTCGCGAAAAGCGTCCTTGGTCGTCTCTTCGACCTGCCCCCATGCCGGGGTGCGGATAAACACCAGCCGCGGGTCCATCGGCGGCTCTTCCGACAGGATCCGGGACATATGCGGCGTTGCCGTGGGACGCATGGCGGGATCGCGTCCATCGAAGCGCATTACGACTTCGGAAATCAACGCGATATCCTCAAGGCTGCGGGCGAACAGGCCTATGGTATCCAAGGGAGGGGATTGCAAGAGAACCCGATGGCGCGAGATCAGTCCGTAAGTCGGCTTTAGCCCAAAAATTCCGCAGTAGGACGCCGGGCGGATGATGGAACCGTTTGTCTGCGATCCCACGGCCAGCGGAACCATACCGGCGGAGACGGCTTCCGCCAACTTTATCTAAAATTCCACATAAAAACAAACAGTTAGCTTATTTATCTGAGCGCAGTCCCCCAATTAGCCCCCATAGATGACCTTTTTCGGGCCTTCGTGGCATACACTGCCCCGCGCGCCCATTCGGCAAGCCCCATCGCCCATCAGCCCAGAACCAGCCAAAACCCGCCCCTGGGCATCAAAAAACAGCGATCTCGAATGCAATAAAATGGCCTCAAAAACGCACCGGTTTTGAAAAAACAGGCCTCAAAAACGCCATCCTTTTCACCGACTTTTCGAAGAATCGGCCTCTCTGGGCGGCTTGTTGCTGGAGCACATCCGGAAGTTTTGCGGCTGCCATATCAGAGTTTTCTAACAGCGCGTCAAGGTGTCGATCACCACGCCATCCGTAGGGGCGTCGCCACGGCCTACTCGGTTGAGAGCCTCGACCCGAACAGCCCGGGCC
>PIVK01000146.1 GCA_003354135.1 Rhodospirillales bacterium | reverse complement strand
GGCCGAGGCGAAAGCCGCCGCTTTGACTGCGGCGGAAGCTTTGGCGGAAGCGGCGGCGGCGGCGGCAGCCTTGCAAGCCGAGTCGCTAACGCAGGCTGTGGCGGAGGAAGCTGCGGCGGTGGTGGCGGCGTCGGTATTGGAGACGGTGGAAGCTGTGGCTGAGGTGGCGGCCGAGGCAGCCGAAGCGGTGGCGCAGGCTGTGGCGGCGGAAGCAGCAACGGCGGCGTCCGAGGTGGCGGCGCCCGGGGCTCCCGCGCCTGCCCCGAAGCCCGCTCGCATGCCGGCGCCCGAGCCCGTCTTGAAAAAGCCCGCGCCTGCCCCAAAGCCCGCGCCCAGGGTGTTCGGTGAAACCATTGCAGAGAACCTTTGCGTTCTAGTTGGAGAGAAGCACCAGGAAGAGCACCAGGATGAAAAAAAGGATGCCGAAGGTCTTCGCCAGGACGAACTTGGACTACAACACAGGTTCACCCGTTGTGCCCGTCTAGTTTTCACCACGAAGATGCGGTTGCTTAACACCTCTTTGTTTTGCGATTTGGGACAGGCGAGGTACACCGGACGACGCCAGTGTTCGGGAAGAGGAACCCGGGGTGAGGTCGATTCGAATGCTCGGTGGAGTCCGTTGGATCATCGCGGTGTTCTTGGGCATTCTTCTGTGCTGCTTTCAAGGTGCTGTTGTCGCTGAAGACATATCGGCGATTAAGAGCTCCTCCAGAAATGAAGCACGTATCGATTTGGCGAGCACGCCGCCACCCAAGAAGCAACGTCAATGGTACACTACGGATAGCAACCCGCCTCGCACACCACCCCGCGTTATCAAGACACCAGGGGGGAGCCAAGGCGAGACACCCGGTGGATCAGGGTGGGTACTAAAGACGAGACTAGGGAGAAACAAAAAGGGGTCGACTTGGGCGGACAAGGGGATTGATGAAGCTGGAGTCAAAGCGCAAGTGAATTTGAATCAAGGAAGAGACCGCGACGTCAAGTAAGAATACATTTCGGCCATATCTCGCTCTGGGTGACAACGTCCGCTAATGCCTCTTTTCATGCTTCGTTGTGCAGGCGTGCTGGATCTGAAAAGCGAACAAAATCGCGGGCGACAGCCGATTCGAAGTAAGTGTGAGACGGGGCCTCCCTCCGCCCGGTCTGCACCGATATCGCACTAACGCCGACAGTGTTTGATTTATTGCACAGTCGTGCTGGGTCCGATGAGCGAAAAGAGACGTATGCGCGATACGATGCCAAGTAAGTCTGAGACGGGGCCTCCCTCCGCCCGGTCTGCACCGATATCGCACTAACGCCGACGGTGTTTGATTTATTGCACAGTCGTGCTGGGTCCGATGAGCGAAAAGAGACGTATGCGCAAGTTAATCGCAGACGCGGTGTCTAAGGCGAGTACGGGGGACGCATCCGCGTATGGAAAAACATACTTTATCACGAACGACCAGCTTACAGGGAAACCAGGATATCACTGGGCAACCATAGTTATTTCGATCCAACCACGGGATGACCCGGTGCGTCGTGAAACCGTCGCAAACAACACATCAGCACCGAACCTAACGAATGATGACCCACCACCCCGACGCGCCACGAACACGCGCCTTTCCTTCAACGCCGAGAAGTCCTTTTAATGTAAATCACCCAGGGGTTTTAATATTATTCTAGTTACATCCCCCCCGACATACACATGTGTTCGATGGGCGAGAGGGCTGGGCGGGTCCAACAACCCCATCGTTCGCACTCAACCCCTACCGCTCTACATCACAAACACAAGGCCTAATACCGGAAAGTACCAAAGGCATCCGAACTGGAGTCTCCCATTTGCGTATCACCTAAAATCCTTCTCTGTAGCCTGCGGTTTTCGCTCATAGTCAGTCGCAAGACGCGCATTCGATTTCGATATCGCAATACCGAAATACAGGTCTTACGAAACATTACTGGTTCCCCGTGCCGCGGTCGGGGGCGTGCTGGGGGGTGGCGTGGTGCGGTCGGGGGCGTCCTGCGGGGTAACGTTGGGGGGGGGGAGCTACACGCGAAGCGCGTCTATGGTTTTAGTT
>PIVK01000687.1 GCA_003354135.1 Rhodospirillales bacterium | reverse complement strand
GGAGATAAGGTGTAGTAATAATATGGGCATATTACCCACACTGGTGCTCTCATCAAATCTTGAGACCATCAGTTACATGCTGCGTATATTATTTTGCACACAGCAGTGTTTTTCTACTTTGTCAAGCTAACTTCAATTAACAGATAAGGTCAAATATGGGAGGTTACTGGCAGTAGAATAGGTCAAATGTAGGAGATAAGGTGTAGTAATAATATGGGCATATTACCCACACTGGTGCTCTCATTCTATCTTGAGACCACCAGTTACAAGCTGCATGTGTTGTTTTGCACACAGCAATGTTTTTCTACTTTGTCTTGCTAACTTCAATGAACAGATAAGATCAAATATGGGAGGTTACTGGCAGTAGAATAGGTCAAATGTCGGAGATAAGGTGTAGTAATAATATGGGCATATTACCCACACTGGTGCTCTCATCAAATCTTGAGACCATCAGTTACATGCTGCGTATATTATTTTGCACACAGCAGTGTTTTTCTACTT
>PIVK01000686.1 GCA_003354135.1 Rhodospirillales bacterium | reverse complement strand
GTCAATACTCTTGGCGTGAGGGGCAGATGTGATGGATGGATGGACAGACAGATGGATGGTTGTGATTTACTAGCAATAACAATTGATTAAATAGTTGAATTTAAAATAATTTCTTCTTTGAATCGTGTAATGGCCATTTGTGCATTCTATTTCTTGTATTATGTTCTATATAGATCAATAAATATGTCATTGCTGAGTCATAGCATATGTAATCAATGACTCAGCAATGACGTATTTATTGATCTATATAGAACATAACATAAGAAATAGCATTGCATAAATGGCCATTACACGATTCAAAGAAGAAATTATTTTAAAGCCAAATATTAAATCAATTGTTATTGCTAGTAATAGCATGTTGTACGTCCCATGGAATGTGAATCTCAAAGCAGTTTTACATGACATATATATTGTGAGATGCATATTTTAAATTAGGGCTGTTCCATTTATTGACAGGACCCCCCAAGGAAGATGAAAATATAAAATAATATGTGGGTGGTG
>PIVK01000685.1 GCA_003354135.1 Rhodospirillales bacterium | reverse complement strand
AAAGTCAACGGCAGGCTGCTATTTTTCAGTCCAGATCCAACCAACCATACACAGGGCCAGTCCCAATGGGAAATTACATTATACTGATTTTTGGGTTAGATGCAGATTTGAACCAGTCGTCTCCTGCTGCCAGCTAACGAATTTCGTGCAAATCCATTTGGGTTTGACCCCCACTTTGTGAATGGTAAATAAAAGACAATGGCAGGCTGCTATTTTTCAATCCAGATCCAACCAACCATACACAGGGCCAGTCCCAATGGGAAATTACATTATACTGATTTTTGGGTTAGATACAGATTTGAACCAGTCGTCTCCTGCTGCCAGCTAACGAATTTCATGCAAATCCATTTGGGGTCGACCCCCACTTTGTGAATGGTAAATAAAAGTCAACGGCAGGCTGCTATTTTTCAGTCCAGATCCAACCAACCATACACAGGGCCAGTCCCAATGGGAAATTACATTATACTGATTTTTGGGTTAGATGCAGATTTGAACCAGTCG
>PIVK01000684.1 GCA_003354135.1 Rhodospirillales bacterium | reverse complement strand
GAGGTTTTTTCCGGCTGGCGATGCCACCGCTGGACTGCGCGAGTCCAGGGCTTGGATTTGAGCCAGGTTTGAGCCAAAACCGACCAGAATTGAGCAAGTTACAGCATGGTCAAGCTTTATGAGGGGGTGGCTTGAGTATGACATCAGTTAGTGGCAGCAAGAAGGGACAAACTTTTGTGAGTCGGATGAAAAACGAAAGCAACCAAAAACAGAGATGGGAACCTGGATGTTTGGCCTCAAGTTGAGCGTCCGCATGCAGCAGAATTGGGTTTCCGCCTCGAAATCAGAAGTTTGTCCCTTCTTGCTGCCACTTTCTGATGTCATAATTTCAATAATAGGCTGACACACGGAATATCTCCCAACATGTCTGGATCACGCCCCATGAGGTTTTTTCCGGCTGGCGATGCCACCGCTGGACTGCGCGAGTCCAGGGCTTGGATTTGAGCCAGGTTTGAGCCAAAACCGACCAGAATTGAGCAAGTTACAGCATGGTCAAGCTTTA
>PIVK01000683.1 GCA_003354135.1 Rhodospirillales bacterium | reverse complement strand
TTCCAAATTATGAGGATGATACTTAATTGTAAGTTTGCCACTTACATTTTGCATCTCAATGTACATCCTCAAGGTTGGTAAATGGAAGTTTATGGTAAACACCTAATAAGGTCCACCCAGAAGATGGCATCTTAGAAGTTGTCTCCCTGATCTGCTTGGTACACACTTGTTTTGGCTATAAGAAGACAAAGCAAAGAGATTAGTGCATGTTGATATTCCATACCCCACTTATGGACATAATGTGTTAAATAACATGTATTGTAATTCTTTCCCTTACTGGATTTTAAGATAAATATGTGGCAATATTAACTACAATTCTATCACTGCAGCATTACAATTGCCAAATGATTGTGAATTTTAATCCATTGTAAATATTTTGCTCTTTCCAAATTATGAGGATGATACTTAATTGTAAGTTTGCCACTTACATTTTGCATCTCAATGTACATCCTCAAGGTTGGTAAATGGAAGTTTATGGTAAACACCTAATAAGGTCCACCCA
>PIVK01000682.1 GCA_003354135.1 Rhodospirillales bacterium | reverse complement strand
TTATGATGATGGCGAAAAAGAGCGAATGGTAAAGGCAGACCTCATTAAGCTGAAAGAGTCAGAAAATATCAAGGACGATGGTAAGACCAAGCTCGAGGTGGGAGACAAGATAGAAGCCCGCTACAGGGGCCGAAATCGCTTCTTCCCAGGGACCATCGCAAATGTGCATCGCGATGGAACGTATGATATTGACTATGATGATGGGGAGATAGAGTGCATGATCCGAGCAGACCTCATTAGACCTAAAACACCGGCCAGCAAAGAAAATGATCTTAGGGCCAAATTTGAAGAAGGAAATGAGATAGAAGCTCGTTGCAAGGGCCGCAGCCGGTTCTATCCCGGGATCATTGCACGCGTTCACCACAATGGAATGTATGATGTTGTTTATGATGATGGCGAAAAAGAGCGAATGGTAAAGGCAGACCTCATTAAGCTGAAAGAGTCAGAAAATATCAAGGACGATGGTAAGACCAAGCTCGAGGTGGGAGACAAGATAGAAGCCC
>PIVK01000681.1 GCA_003354135.1 Rhodospirillales bacterium | reverse complement strand
CGCTCTAGAATCAAGAGGATTGCTCCAATCAACTATATGCCTTGCAGGGTTGTTCCTTATGGATAGTAGAAGAACCCTATTGCTTGGTGGAGTGCTGCTCAAATTTGTTGGACCATTTTTGGGGGAAAATGACTGTTTTTTGGACAATTTTCACCTTGTGAATGCTCTAGCATCAAGAGGATTGCTCCGATCAACTATATACCTTGCACGATTGTTTCCTATGGATAGGAGAAGAACCCTGTTGTTTGGTGGAGTGCTGCTCAAATTTTGTGGACCATTTTTTTGGGAAAATAACTGTTTTTTGTCCAATTTTCACATTGTGAACACTAGCATGAAGAGGATTGAACAGATCAACAACATACCTTGCAGGATTGTTCCTTATGGATAGTAGAAGAACCCTATGATGCACCCCATTTAGTAATTCATTGCATGACACAGACGAGCCATTTCTAAGATTTCTTGTTACTGACAGAGGGGGTCAACCCCTAGTGGGTCAACATTTT
>PIVK01000680.1 GCA_003354135.1 Rhodospirillales bacterium | reverse complement strand
AACATCAGCCTGGGGGGGTCAAGATATGATGGTAGGGCTGACCTCAGGAGGTCGCGCACCGACCACCACTATATGGGGTATTACTCAGGGGACATGTAGGAAGGTTTCTCTGTATGTGGTATACCAGGAATGTTTTTTTGGGTAGGGGCTAGACCAACGAATTCCCTTGTGGGGAGGCCCAAAATAGGAGAAAATCAGCCTGGGAGGGGAGGGGTCCAGATATCATGGTAGGGCTGACCTTAGGAGGTCGCGCGCCGAGTACCACTACATTGGGTATTACTCAGGGGACATGTAGGAAGGTTTCTATGTATGTGGTATGCCGGGAATATTTTTTTGGGTAGGGGCTAGACCAACGAATTCCCTTGTGGGGAGGCCCAAAATAGGAGAACATCAGCCTGGGGGGGTCAAGATATGATGGTAGGGCTGACCTCAGGAGGTCGCGCACCGACCACCACTATATGGGGTATTACTCAGGGGACATGTAGGAAGGTTTCTCTGTATGTGG
>PIVK01000679.1 GCA_003354135.1 Rhodospirillales bacterium | reverse complement strand
CCGAGGCTCATATCAACCTGGGCAATGCGTTGAGAAAACTGGGGTGCCTGGATGAGGCCGTGGCGAGTTATCGCAAAGCCATCGTCATCAAACCCGATTTCGCCGAGGCTCATAGCAACCTGGGCATTGCGTTGAAAGAACTGGGGCTCCTGGATGAGGCCGTGGCGAGTTATCGCAAGGCCCTCGCCGTCAAGCCCGATTACGCCGAGGCTCATTACAACCTTGGGATCGCGCTGAAAGATCTAAACAATCTGGATGAGGCTGTAGAAAGTTACCAGAAAGCCATCGCCATCAACCCCGATTATGCTGAAGCATACTGGAATAAAAGCTTATGCCACCTGCGGATGGAAAGATTTGATCTTGGGTGGAGCCTGTATGAATGGAGGTGGCGAAGGAAAAAGGCTTCGCCTGCCCGTATTTACGACCAGCCGCTTTGGCTGGGAAAGGAAGATATCGCGGGAAAAACGCTTTTCGTTTATTGGGAGCAAGGGCTTGGCGACACCAT
>PIVK01000678.1 GCA_003354135.1 Rhodospirillales bacterium | reverse complement strand
AGGTTGATTGGTTAACAGAGCATCCAAACTAACCTAATAATTCCTGATATAACGTCAGTGAAAGTGACTAATAACCAGTTATTATGCTAGTTGCTCTGCCAGGCACCTTATACCAGGATTTATTAGGTTAGTTAGCTCATGTCACGTGCACAATGCATGTACATTTCATGTCAATCATTCTGCCAAGGTGATTTGTATAGTAGCCTGTACTCGGCTATAAACACACAAACATCTGATTGATTTGTGCAGATTTGTATGTACTAAACAAAGAAAAGAATTTCTGTTACATGGAATACCATTAATTTATTTTTGTGTGAATATTCATGAGTAATAATAAAACAATTATTGAATTCTCCTTCATCCAATACCAGAATTATAAAGACACAAATATCTAATATTAGGCTCGGCCTGTCGGCCTCTCCTAATATTGAATTTATGTCTTTATAATTCTTGGTATTGGATTCAGGATCATCCAATAATTGTATATTATTAGGTTAGTTTACAT
>PIVK01000677.1 GCA_003354135.1 Rhodospirillales bacterium | reverse complement strand
CACAAAAATAAATATTTTTTGCCCCACCCCCAGGGGGTGGGGGTGGGCATTTCAAAAATTCACAAATCCCAGTTTGGGCACTTCTGGACCTCGGAGAGCAAATCTGACAGTACCTACCCCCCTATTTATGGGGTCAGGAAGTTCAATGGTGACATGACCTTAAAGGTCAAAGGTCAAGGTCGTGTCCGAAATTGAGGTCAAACATTAAAAAACACATAAAAGTCTCTCTCACATCTACACTATTGCAATGAGCTTAACCTAGCTTTGCATGTTATCTGGGTTGGTTCCCGGGATGTGCATGAAAATAAAATATTTTTTGCCCCACCCCCAGGGGGTGGGTGGGGGCCATCTCAAAATTTCACAAATCCCAGTTTGGGCACTTCTAGACCTCGGAGAGCAAATCTGACAGTACCTACCCCCCTATTTATGGGGTCAGTAAGTTCAATGGTGACATGACCTTGACCTTTGACCTTGACCTTTGACCCCAAAATTGAGGTCAAACATTA
>PIVK01000676.1 GCA_003354135.1 Rhodospirillales bacterium | reverse complement strand
TTTTGGTTGCTTTCGTTTTGTCATCCGACTCACAAAAGTTTGTCCCTTCTTGCTGCCACTTTCTGATGTCATATTCAAGCTTAAGCCACCCCCTCATCAAACTTGGCCATGCTGTAACTTTCTCACTCCTGGTCCGTTTTGGCTCAAACCTGGCTCAAATCCAAGCCCTGGACTCGCGCAGTCCGGCGGTGCCTTCGGCAGCCGGAAAAAACCTCCTGGGGCGTGATCCAGACATGTTGGGAGATCTTCCGTATGTTAGCCTATTATTGAAATTATGACATCAGCGAGTGGCAGCAAGAAGGGACAAACTTCTTATTTGGAGAAGGAAAACCAATTCTGCGTGCGAACGCTCAGCTCGACGCCAAATATCCAGGTTCCCCTCTCTGTTTTTGGTTGCTTTCGTTTTGTCATCCGACTCACAAAAGTTTGTCCCTTCTTGCTGCCACTTTCTGATGTCATATTCAAGCTTAAGCCACCCCCTCATCAAACTTGGCCATGCTGTAACT
>PIVK01000675.1 GCA_003354135.1 Rhodospirillales bacterium | reverse complement strand
TGGCCAAGATCGCCAAGACCGTCACCGCCGTCGGCGAGTCCGCCGGCAACATCCACGCCGAGTACAAGAGGCGCGAGGACGAGCGCAACCTGCTGGAGATCGAGGATGAGGTGCGGACCAGGAGAAACCAGCTCTTGGAGGCCCAGCAGAAACAGGGCAAGAGCGCCCTCGGCCTGCCGCTGCTGTCCCTAAAGGATTTCGACGCGGAAATCCCCAAGATCCTCAAAGGGCGCGACCTGTCGCCCCCCGCCCAACAACAGGCCCGGCAGTTCCTCGGTGCGGCGCGCGATGACCTGTTCAACAGGCTCGGCACCTACGCGGCACAGCAAGAACGGGTCCATCACCAGAAGCTGTTTGACAACCGCATCGCCAGAGCCATCGAGGACGCCATCCACGACCCGCAAAAGCTCTCGGAAAGCCGGGGCAAGATCGGCACCACCGTCAACCGGATGGCCGTGCTGTTGGATTGGACGGACGAACAGAAGGACCAGGCCGAGAATCTGTAT
>PIVK01000145.1 GCA_003354135.1 Rhodospirillales bacterium | reverse complement strand
TAATAATGCCATTATAATGCCATTATTTTCCACCTGGGTATAGTCAGCCAATACCAATCCCACAATGCAATGCGAGCCATAATTGGGGGGGGGAGGGAGGGAGGGGGGGGGGTAGCATTTTAAGCTTTCCGATAAAACAGCAGCCCTAGGGGTTCAAAACTTTTCCGAGTAGCAGGTGAATTTTGTGTTTTTTCAAAAAAAGCTTATCACTCGCTTAATCTTTGAGGTAGGAAGCTGAAATTTCGGCTCCAAGCAGAGTATTGAATTTTAGAAAAAATGCTTTTTTTTCGGCGCGCATTGCATTAAAATATTGAAGGAATAACGTTTAGAAGCGGGCTGCGCCCGCCTCTAAACAGGGTTGCTCCCTCTATTGATGTTTACTTATTGTCTACTTATTTGAGGAGCACTTAACTTATATATTGGTTATGACTTGCTTATTTGCTCCACTTATTGATGTCCTTTAAACAATATTAGCTTCAGCGGAGCATTTTAATCACTTTTGGAGTGAGAAAATTTAAGTTTTTAAGGCCCATTGTTGCTCGCGCCCTTTATTTACCTGCTTTTCATTGCTTGAAAAGTCACAGGGTCCCCCCTAGGAAACATTGTGCACTTGCAAAGAGGTTATATAAATGATCAAATGTCATCAAAAGCCTCATTTTCCATGTCGGGGAGTGGGAAAAAAGCTTGGTTTGCCTCTAAAAACAGTGCATTATCAGTTTATCTTTACACGGCCACCCCCACCTGGCGCGGGCCGTGCAGGCGCGCTGGGGGGATCGTCTGGCGCTTGCCAAGGTGGGCTGAAGGCTCTTGCCAAAATGAGCTGACGCGCGTGGGATCCCCTGTGCTGCGACAAGGGCAACGCCCCGAAAAAACAGGGCAAATTGCTTGCCCTGAGGGCTCTGAAACGCTAATAACCCCGCGCGGGAATGTTCGCCGTCGTCTCTGCGAAGCAGAGCCGGAAGTGGCTCGAAATGCTCGAGGCGACCGACGCACGAAATCGGGGGAATCGGCAAGTCGGTAAGTGGGCGGAACGTTTCGGACGCTGACCCTGTGATAGGGTGCAGCCCCCAGCCGAATCCTCAGCAGGACAACTGGGCTCGGCGACGAGCCTTCTCGTCAGAACCAAACAATTCACCGCGTACCCGAAACACATGGGAACGCCACGGTGGGCCCGCAAGGCTCCACCGCTCACCTGAATCGACAGGACGGAATCGATGATGAACGATCTGATTACACAGCTCACCATGGCTCCCTTGCTGGCCAGCGTGATTGGCTTGGCCATCGCGGCCTTCTTCTACTACCGCGTGAAGTCCCTCCCGGAAGGGACGGACACGATGAACCTGATCGGAAAGTACATCCGTGAGGGCTCCATGGCCTTCCTTATGCGCGAGTACAAGGTGCTCGCGGTCTATTCCGGCGCGGTTTTTGCGCTGCTCTTCTTCGCGTTTCGCAGTGAGGGCACCGGCCTGATCGCTGGATCCTGCTTCGTCCTCGGCGCCTTCCTCTCGCTTTTCTCGGGCTTCATCGGCATGAAGGCCGCCACCTACGCCAACGTGCGCACCTGTCAGGCCGCGCGCGGGGGCTCCAAGCCCAACGCGCTACTCACCGCCTTGGACGGCGGTGCGGTCATGGGCCTCTGCGTCGCAGCTACCGCCTTGCTCGGTCTCGGCGGGCTCTACCTCATCTTCCGCAGTGATCCCCACCTTGGCACTGTGCTGCACAGCTTTGCCGTGGGTGCTTCTTCGATTGCCCTCTTCGCCCGTATCGGCGGTGGTATCTACACCAAGGCCGCGGACGTCGGCTCCGACATCGCCGGCAAGGTGGTCGAGGGCATCCCCGAGGACGATCCGCGCAACCCCGGCGGCATCGCCGACAACGTGGGCGACAACGTGGGTGACGTGGCCGGTATGGGAGCGGACATCTACGAGTCCCTCGTCGCCGCCATCGTCGCCGCCATGGCCATCGCAATGACGGCGAAGACCGAGTATGTGGAAGGTCTCTTCCCCAAGGTTCCCGAAGCCGTGGATCCCATCTTCCTCGCCGTCACCCTGCCCCTGTTCCTGGCCGGGCTCGGCTTGGT
>PIVK01000674.1 GCA_003354135.1 Rhodospirillales bacterium | reverse complement strand
ATGATTTTGAAAGTACTGTGAAAGTTTAGAGGTATTTGTGGACTGAGCAGTTGCTCAAAACGTAATAAAATATGTGCCAAATATATATTATGTATACCACTTCTAAACAATGATATACATTCCTGACTACAAAACTGTAATCCTCCTCTTTTTCACATATATGACTTATAATGACAGGTGACTACTCACATTGCCATATCCATTGTATAAATAATGCATGCCACAGTGACCTTGGCATGTAACCTGGCCAGGTATTCTTGTCAGCCAGATAGTGACCTCACAATAAAACACATTATGATGTCACAGAAAATTCAATATAACTTTTCACACAGAGATTGTGATGTCACTATTTCAAAATTGTGACAAAGCAACCTAATTTCATATTCGGGTCACAATAGTAAAGTCTTTTAAAACCAATTGCCACATTGCTGCAAAGTTGCATTTATTTTGCAAGAAATATATTATTCTACGTATCTAAGTTAGCTATTGTAAATTCTCTGCACAAAT
>PIVK01000067.1 GCA_003354135.1 Rhodospirillales bacterium | reverse complement strand
TCAGTTACTCGGCAACAAGCTTGAGCCTCAAGGTTTTCAGGAAGGTCTGAAAGCCTACCGGAATCAGGACTGGGAGGCCGCGACACGTGTTTTCGAAACCTGTCTGACGGAAGTTCCCGGCGATCCGCCCAGCCGTGTCTATCTGGACCGTGTCGCACACCTAAAAGCGCATCCTCCTGAACTGGATTGGAATGGCGTGTGGGTGTTCTCTGCCAAGTAGGGCGTGTGAGCTGGTCCCACATCGTTGGACAGTTTGGCGGCTTCGCGGGAACCACCAACTCCCGACCATATTCATCAACCAGTCTCGTCGGCTTCTGCCTGCGGACTTTCAATCTATGTCGTGTCGCGTCGTAGCTGATGGTTGGGGATAGTGGTGTTTGAATGATTTCGAATAGTCGCATTGTGGTTCCCCTTGTTAGGGTTGTTTATGTTACGTTCGCTATTATGGCAGGATATGTCTGATATAATGGCAGAAGCGGACAGCAGTTATTGGGTATTTGGAACTACTGCTTACAACAATCCAAAAAATTCCGCACTGGGTCAGGTCAGGCCGTCAGAGGAAATCTTATCCCGTTGTCCCAGGTTTTGCTGGTGTTGGTCCGATCTGGCCGCACATCAAGTGGCCTGGCTTTGCTCCGCCGTTGACACCAAGCTGTCGCTGACGACATGGTTCTGGGCTGCCCACCTGATGGCGACCCATTCCAACGGCATGTCGGCACAGCAGTTGATGGGGCAACTGGGCCTCGGCTCCTACAAGACCGCCGCCGGCATGCGTCAGGACGGAGCCGGGCCTCCGGATGCCGACAAAACCTGATCTCCTGGGACAACGGGATAAGCCTATCGTCGATGACACCTTTTAAGGGGGCAAAAAGCCCTACTTGGCCTCGGGCGAAGCCTCCTTGCGGATGACCAGCTTGCCGCCTGGGCCGCCCAGATAGACCGCGAGGATATCGACCGGGACCTTGCCCGCGTTGCCGCCGTCGTGCCAGTAGTCCATGGCCTCCATGAAGGAGTCTCCGGGTTTATAGACGCGCTTGCCTTTGTCGCCATAGTCCACGGTAGCCTCGCCCTTGAGGATATAAGCAAAGAGCGGCACCCCGTGTTTGTGCCAGCCGGTCGTCTTGCCCGGGGGTATGGTGACGACGACCGCCGTGATGTTCGCCGGGGCGCCTCCCGGGTAGTGGATCTTCTCTCCCGCAATGGAGGTGTCCGTCTCGATCAACGGCTTGGCCGTGATCTTCGCGTACTCCTGCCCCCAGGCCATCGTCCCCTGCAGGCCGAACAGCAGGGCGGTGGCGAAAGTCGTCAGGGTCAGGCGTCGTATCGTGGTCATCATCAAAGTTCCTTCTTGGTGTCCGAAGGCGGACATCCGCATTCGGTTGTCTGGTCGTAGTGCCGGGTCGGTCGGGCTCATGGCCTCGATACGTTCGTCCTGCGCTTCAAAAGCGGTCCGGGCGAAAGCCTCGTCCCGGACAGCGGCATCATACTCGGAAACGCCGGGACTGGAACTCTTTCCAGAGAAATAGGGACGGCCGCTCGCGAACCTCCAGCCCGCAGGTCACGTCCCAGAGCACGCGCCCCGTGCACGCGAGCCTCGAACTGGCGGAAAGTAGCGTCGATGGCTGCCGAGAACGGGTTCATTGCAGCTTTCCCACGGAAAAGGGCGGCACGATGGCCGCCCTCGTCACATCAACCTTGGAATAGAACTCAGCCGTTGACGGCGTCCTTCAGTCCCTTGGCCGCCTTGAACTTGACGGCCTTGCTGGCGGGGATGGTGATCTCTTCTCCCGTCCTGGGATTGCGGCCGGTGCGTGCGGCCCGTTCGGTTGTCTCGAAGGTCCCGAAGCCGAAAAGGCTGACCTTGTTACCCTGGGTCAAGGCGCCCTTGAGGACGTCGAACACCGCTGTAATAGCCTCGCCAGCATCGGCTTTGCTGATGCCGGCCGATTCGGCGACGCTGGATTTCAAATTGTCGAGATTCATCATAAGCTCCCATGTTAAAAACCATGACCAGCGAATTACCATAAGATAGCCCCGAGACAAACCACTAACATCGGATCATGCCAATGACGGACAGCGACCAGATACTTCAAATCCGCATCTCCCTGATGGATATCGAGCCGTCTATCTGGCGCCGGGTCCTTGTTCCCGGCGACATGACGCTGGCCCGGCTTCACGATGTCATCCAGGTGGCCATGGGATGGTATGACTACCATCTTCATGAATTTCAGGTCGGCGATCGGTGCTACGGAGTGCCCGATTTGGACTTCCTGGACCCCGACTTCAAGATCTACCGGGATTCGTCCTTGAAACTGGAGGCCATCGTCAGGCGGGGAATTGGGCGCTTCACCTATACATACGACTTCGGAGACAACTGGAAGCATGAAGTCGTCATCGAGCAGCTGTTACCCGGTGCCGCCAATATCGTTTACCCAGCCTTTGTGGGTGGGGAACGTCGTTGCCCGCCCGAGGATGCAGGCGGCTTTCCCGGCTATTTCAGGTTCCTGGAGGCGGTCATGGATCCCGCCCACGAGGAACACAAACGCATGCTGGAAGGGGTGGGCGGCAGCTACGCCCCCGAAGAGTTCGATGTCGACAGGATCCTCCTCGGAATGGAAAACATCGCCCGGCGACGACGGCCAGAGCCGAGGAAGACGCGGTCCCAATAAGACGCGTTCAGCCGCACGACCACGGGTCTTTCCCTCTTCAAACTGAACGTGAACCTGGATGGCGATCTCTTAAGCAACCGGAGCACCACGACATGAGCGTCGCCCTGTGCAGGGACTGTCTCGATTTGCTCGGAGCCGATGTTGGCCGGTGTCCGCGATGCGGTTCGTCCCGATTGGTCTCGCATTCGGAACTCGAAACCCTGACCATCGCCCACATCGACTGCGACGCGTTCTATGCTGCGGTGGAAATGCGCGACGATCCGACCCTTCGCGGCAAACCGCTGATCGTCGGACACCCCGGTGGTCGCGGCGTGGTGACGACGGCCTGCTACATCGCCCGCAAATACGGCCCCCGCTCGGCCATGCCCATGTTCAAGGCGTTGGAACTCTGTCCCGACGCCGTGGTCATTCCGCCGAACATGGCCAAATACAAGGAGGTCAGCCGGCAGATCCGTGCCTTGTTCCTCTCGGCGACCCCGGTCATCGAGCCGGTCTCCCTGGACGAGGCCTACCTCGACCTTTCGGAGGACGTCCGGCTGGACAGCCGGCCGGCCGCTTATTCCTTGGCCAGGATCGCCAGACAGGTCGAGCAGGAGATCGGCATTACCGTGTCCGTGGGCCTTTCCTACAACAAGTTTCTGGCCAAGATGGCATCCGATCTCGAGAAGCCGCGCGGCTTTTCCGTCATCGGCCAGGCCGAGGCAAAGGGCTTCCTGGCGTCTCTCCCGGTTCGCAAAATCAACGGCGTCGGAGAAGCAACGGCGAAGCGCATGGCGGAAAACGGCATCACGACGATTGGTCAGCTGCAGCCCCTCTCCGAGATGCAGCTGATCTCGCATTACGGAAAATTCGGCCGCCGTTTGGCGCTCTATGCCCAGGGAGAAGACGACAGAAAGGTGGAGTCACACCGGACAGCAAAAAGCGTCTCCGCCGAGACCACGTTCAAGACCGACATTCGGTCCGCCGACCAGCTTCAGGAGGCAATCCAGCCGCTCTGTGAACGAGTGGCGTTCCGCTTAAAGCGAAGCGACATCGCCGGCGGGACCCTGGTCCTGAAACTCAAGACTGCCGACTTCAAGGTTCTCACCCGCAACCACTGTCTGGCCAATCCCACCCAGCGAGCCGAGGTTCTGTTCCGGAACGCCGTCCCGTTGATCGACAAGGAAGCGGATGGCCGAGCCTTCCGCCTGATCGGGGTGGGCGTGAGCGATCTTTGTCCATCGACCCGGGCGGACCCGCCCGATCT
Source organism: Rhodospirillales bacterium (assembly GCA_003354135.1). Taxonomy (GTDB): domain Bacteria; phylum Pseudomonadota; class Alphaproteobacteria; order Rhodospirillales; family GLO-3; genus GLO-3. Next base: position 4,613 of record PIVK01000067.1, on the reverse strand, counting down.
GTTCGACAGCCTGGCCTGAGTGCTATGGAGAGGTCGTTTCCTTTCCCGAGGTCGGCGGGCTCCATCATTGGTACGAGCGCCTCGCGGCCTGACCACTGACAGGCTTCCATTGATATCTGTTGCCGGCGATGAGCCTGCGGCATGAGGAGGCGTGTCTCCGTTCGCTTCAATCCGGATCGAACAGCTCGGCCCGGCGTCCCTTGGATCCGGTTTCCTGCCATTCCGAGTTTCTGGTGGCGGCAAATTTCGAGGGATGACCGGAAGGCGGGACCTCGTTGGGTGCCCGATTGGATAAATAGGAGGGACAGCCAGATCAATCGCGGCATTCAAATGGATCGATGGCAATCTATAGAAGACGAATTGGTGTTAAGGTCCGGGAAATTAAGGGAAATTAACCTGACGATTAGGCGAAGGCGCACCGGCCAACCTCAACAGGTCGGTGCCCCCTGTTATCCGGCGTGCACACTCCTCGACGGCCAACGACACCCCTTCGTCGGTGTAGAAGTTGCCGTTGATTACGGAAACCGCCAGCGTTACCCGCCGGAAAGCCTTGAGAAGCTGCTTGTCGGGTGGCGGTGGAGACTTCCAGAAATCGGCTGGAAGGCCATCGAAGGTCAAGCCGGGAATATTGTATACCGCCCGCCCGAGGCAAATGGTCGAGCCGCCTCTCTCCAATGCCGTCAGACCTACGGTCGAATTGACGGTCACGGTTCCTATAGCGTGATCGATCAGCGTGAGAAGATTTCCCCCGTCGATAAAATGTACACGGTCGGAAATATCACAATCCCGAACCAACCGTGCAATAAGCCGGGGATAATTGATCCACGCATTGTCCAGCGGGTGGTTCTTGATGACGAGGTGCTGGTCCTTCGGGGCCCAAGTCGCGAAGTTCGAGATGACGGCCTCGATGGCAGTATCCATACCATGAAACGGGGAGTGGATACGGACCTGACTATCGCTGTTGAGTTGAAGGGGGAAAAGATGGAAGGACGTTCCGGACTCCAACAGATCGCGGGTGAATGTCTCTGCCCTTTGCTGCCGATAACGGAGAACCGCCAACCGGGTGGTCCAAGTGGCATATTCCGCCCAAATGGGATAAGGTCTATGGGTCCGGTAATGAGGGTAGCGCAAGGCGTGGGTATAGTTGGCTGCCTGCCACCGGAAATCCATGAGGATACGCTCTCGGAGTCCGCCACCAACCCGATAGGGGGAGCCCTCCGGCGAGAAGCGGTGCGCGTTCTCAATGTACCATTTTGGATCGTCGGGAAGACGGGAAAAGGCGTTGACGCCATCGCGTTCCATGGTGATCCAGTGGGGGCGAAAATAGCCCTCCTCGAACACCCAGACTGCGGTTCCCGTCCATTTGGCAGCCGCGATTGCCGCTCGATGCGCCGGTCGGCAATCGCTGAAAAACACCAGGTCACTGACATCGTGCTGCTTGATCAGATCCAGGATGAAGCTTTTCAGGCCATCCGGCCGCTCTTGAAAGTCAACGGCATTCCAATCGTCGCGCCCCCAGAAGATCCGGTCCCCACCGCAGATGTTGACGCGGGTCACCTTATGCCCCCGGGCGACCAGTTCTTCACCGAATCGGCGGAAGAACCGACTCGCGATTCCCTGTACGAAAAGAAAGCTGCGCACGGTCAAAATTCCACCAGCTACCCTCTCTCGACCGGGGAGGCTCCCATATTGTTCTCTCCACGGAGCGCGACATCTATGATTAGGCGGCCCAGATTCTCGGCCCGGGTATCTATGGTCTGGCCTTTCGTATTCCCGGTCCGCCAGACAATGTAGTCGGTTCGGCGATCCTCATAGCCCACATCCCGGAATACGTCGGGAAAGCTCGGCACATGATCACCATACATGGAGAGAACCGCGCCTCCGGGCCATGCCGAGAGTTCCCTGGTCAAATGAGCCACCATACCATCCGCGTTTGCGAGATGGTGAAGGTACACTGCCATCTCCTGCGACCCAAAGGGTGGTGGTTGAGCGAATTTCTCTGGCGGGACGACACCATCCAAACGATCGGCCCGCCAACTCCCGTGGTTCTCCATGGTGATAGCGAACACGAAAGTGGGTTCCGTGGATTCGCTTAGTATTTTCAGTATCTTCTCGGAAACCGCCTTGTCACTCACATACGGCCCGAACCGTTCGGCCCCCTCAAAGCCGGAAATATCTATGAATTCGTTGAACCCCAGATTGGGAAACACCTTGTCGCGTGCGAAGAAGTCAGCTGGGTACGGATGTACGCAGACCGTTCGGTATCCCAGACTGCGCAACTGGTGGGCAAGACTCCAGGTGGGGTTCCTGGCAAGACTTAGATAGGGATTGAAGCGGTGGACACCGAGAGACTCGAAAGGAAGGCCTGTCAGGACCGCGAATTCGGTACGCATCGTGTTGGCGCCCCATGCAGGCACCGACAAGCGGCCTCGGTAAGCCGAATCCGCCCTGACCCTGTCCCAATTGGCGAGCAAGTCACTGGAAAGCGACGCATGTATCCTTCGAACATCAAAAAATGATTCGTTTTGAACAAGAACAATCGCCGGAAAGGTTACGTCCGGCATCGAAGAGGGGGGGGCTTTCTTGACCTTGATCGCCTTTCCACCCGGCGCATCGGCCAGAAAGAAATAGAAGACCAAGCAAACGACCAAGGACAATCGGTCCACGTCACGGCGCACATCCATATCGGTTCCGAGCTTGTAGAGAAACCCAAGAAGAGGAGCCCGGAGTGGTCCGCGGGTCATGGCGTAAATCAAGCCCAAGACGACGGAAAGGTAGATGGCCATTGGAAAATAGTCTGTCGCGCCATGCCGTGCAATCACGGGCGGTTCGTACACCATCGCCCCCCACACCAGGCCGAGAGACACGGCCACGACCAAGACGATGTTCCAAACCCCGATGTAGCTTACATACAGGGCAGGATGGGTAAATATCTGCCGCAGCAGGGCAAAATCGGAGAAAACCAGAGGCTCTTGCAGGGCATCGTATTTCGCGTTGTTGAAGATGACGATGGTTATCATCGTGATCACCGTCACCCCAAACGAGAAAAAAGGCCGATAGGTAATCATGAAGATGGTCGTGTAGTACATGATGGATGGCATGGTGATCAGAAGGCTGACCCGGTGCAGGACGAACCGTTTGTCCGTCTTGGGCCGGACCCACCGGTCAATCGTCAGCATCGCTGGGATCGTGAGGCAAAGGCATATGACGAAGAGAATCATGATCCGGTACGTACCGTGAATGCAAACGACGCCAAGATGCGTTCCGCCAACCCCGACGGCATCAGGGTCAGCAATCGCGTACCGATGGCCAGCGGTAACGGAAAAGCGATGCTCGCCGCGTTGCGCGACAGACCCTTACGGATGAGACGTGCAGCCCGGTCGGCATTGAGCAGCATGGGCTTGGGGCCGTCGACACGCGCACTCATCGGGGAATGCACGTAACCCGGACTGACCACGTTGACGGCGATCCCCTCGGGTGCGAGCATCCCCCGCAACCCTTGGGCATAGATCTCGATCGCGGCCTTGCTCGCGCTGTAGGCCGGGCAGGAGGCCAGGCCTCTCCAAGCCGCAAGTGATCCGATGACGGCAATCTGGCCCCTGCCGCGTTTCCGCATGAGGTCGACGGCGGGCTCTACCGTATTCAGGGTTCCGTCCAAATTGACGGACAGGGTCATGCGCGCGGTCTGCCAGTCCTCGGGCGTTCCGTCGGGAAGAACACCAGAAGAGACGCCCGCATTGGCGATGACGAGGTCCAGGGGGGCAATGGTATCCCATCCCTGCAGACGGTCACGCGTATCCGCAGCGTTGCGGATATCCACCTGATCGGTGACGACCTCGGCTCCGTTCTCGCGGCAAGCCGCGGCGGTGGCCTCCAATCTTCGAGCGTTGCGCCCCAGGAGGCAGAGGCGGCGTCCCGGACAGGCATAGGCACGCGCCAACGCCGCACCAATACCGCTGGAGGCACCGGTAATGACGATGGTTCCGGGATTCTTCCAGGGGGGGGGCATGGAAAGGCCTCGCTCACAGCAGCATCGATGAAATTACCTAGCAGTGTCCTGGGTGGAGTCGACGTTAAGGACCCCTCGTTTCCTCAACAGTGCCAGAACACACGCGACGGATGTTCTCCTCTCTGCCCTCGGAGGAAAAGCCGAGGTCAGAGCACAACCCATGCCGAACGTTATCACCAATAAGCACGAAAGTGCGACACCGCAACCCGTGGAGGCGGTCCTCGACAGCATGGGTGAGTGTGGATTTTCCGGCACCGGACAATCCGGCGAACCAAACGGCGGCGGCGCGGCGCTTGTTCAGAGCCTCGCACCAGCTTCGAGTAACGGTCGCATGGCGCCAAACGGCATTCGGAGAATGGATGCTCATTTTCTGGACTCTATATAGCTCTATACTCCCCTCACGTCAAAACCCGAATGTTTGACGTGCTGACGGTCGACGCCATGAGTACGATTGTGCTTCTGACGTTGATCGAAGCCCTGTATCTGGCGATGTGGCTGTCGTGGACAACGCCCGTTATCATCACGCCAAAATTGTTCAGAAATGGCTGGCCCAGCCGGGACGGTAGATTGATTGCATTGTATTTCCTCCCGCCCTATTGTCCTC
>PIVK01000673.1 GCA_003354135.1 Rhodospirillales bacterium | reverse complement strand
AAGCTTGAGTATATGACATCAGCGAGTCGCAGCAAGAAGGGACAAACTTTTGTGAGTCGGATGAAAAACCGAAAGCAACCAAAAACAGAGATGGGAACCTGGATGTTTGGCCTCAAGCTGGGCGTTTGGACGCAGAATTGGTTTTCCTTCTCGAATTAAGAAGTTTGTCCCTTCTTGCTGCCACTCACTGATGTCATACTTTCAATAATAGGCTAACATACGGAATATCTCCCAACATGTCACGATCACGCGCCACGAGGTTTTTCCGGCTGCCGATGGCGCCGCTGGACTGGCGCGAGTCCAGGGCTTGGATTTGAGCCAGGTTTGAGCCAAAACCGACCAGAATTGAGAAAGTTACAGCATGGCCAAGTTTGATGAGGGGGTGGCTTAAGCTTGAGTATATGACATCAGCGAGTCGCAGCAAGAAGGGACAAACTTTTGTGAGTCGGATGAAAAACCGAAAGCAACCAAAAACAGAGATGGGAACCTGGATGTTTGGCCTCAAGCT
>PIVK01000144.1 GCA_003354135.1 Rhodospirillales bacterium | reverse complement strand
TCAAGGGCGCCGACCTCAGGACCGCCAAGAACCTGACCCGGAAACAACTGGAAGCAGCCTGCGTTTTCGATGTCGCCTACCAGCCCAAACTTCCCGACGAGTTCAAGGACGTGAAACTCAAGCCGTGTCCGAAGAAAAAGTAAGGTTTGGGCCTTAAGGGGCTGTTTCATTTCCCCGTCCCACATCCAAGACCCGTCTCGCGAACCGTCCCAGCGCCACATCCAGCACATCGATCCGCCTTGCCCCCACGGTCCCGACTGCCTACAACCAATAGGGAGAGGGGGAGGTTGGGATGTCGTTGAAGCAGTTCAAGCCGCGTTTCCGGACGCTTCTCGAACGGATCGAGCAGCGCTTCCGCTTTGTGATGTCGGTTTGGGAGGATTTGAAGCAGTTCGGCAGAGAGACGCCGTGGCACAAGTTGCCTTTCCTGGCCATGGCGTGGCTGATCAAACTCCCCTTCCGCTTGGTCTGGCAATGGATGTGCGCCGATCCACTCCTCTCGGTACTCATTGTCGCAGGGGTCATTGCCTACGTGATCTGGCCATTGCCGCCGGAGTTTTGGTCCTGGGCCTATTGGTGCGAGGTTTTGGAATGGTGGGGCGGCAAGGCCGATCCTCACGAGAGCCTTCGCAACCTGGGCTTGATGCTCGCGGGTTTTGTCGGCATCGGTCTTGCCACATGGCGGAGCATAGTGGCGTCCAAACAAGCCGAAACCGCCCAACAGGTCCACATTACAGATCTGTATTCCAGGGCCGTCGAACAGATCGGCCACCTCGATAGCACCTCCGTCCGGATCGGCGGCCTTTATGCGCTCAAGCGGATTGCGGAGGATTTTCCGGAGAAATATCACCTGACAATCATGGACGTCCTGACCAACTTCATCCGCCATACGCCCTACTTCAAAGCCCAGGAGAAAGCCGAAAAATTTTTTACAAAGACATGGCTTGCGGAGCCTGACAAAATGACCAAGAAAATCTTGCTCAAACTGAGTAAGTCTATCAATTGTCCGGACGTCGAAGTGGCGCTCGCCATCGTTCAGAACCGCACCGACCGGCAAAGGGCGGTCGAGACCGACAACGACTACAAGTTCTCGTTGGAGCGCGCCAAGTTGAGCTTCCTGCAGCTTCCGAACATTAACTTCAAGTCCACTGACCTCACGAGCGCCACCCTCACGGGCGCCTTCCTCTGTGGCGCCAACCTCAAGTTCGCCGACCTCAGGAGCGCCAGCCTCATGGGCGCCTACCTCCTGAGAGCCGACCTCAGGGGCGCCGACCTCGAGCAAGCCGACCTCGGGGACGCCAAACTCCGGGGCGCCATCCTCTGGGGTGCCGACCTCACGGGCGCCAACCTCAGGCACGCCGACTTCACGAGCGCCCACCTTGGGGCCCCCCGCCTCAAGGGTGCCTACCTCGGGGCCGCCAGGAACCTGACCCAAGACCAAGTCGACTTGATCCGCTTTAATCCGGATCTCCCCCCCACGTTGCCGGAAGGGCTCACTCTTCCGCCGCAGACGGACACGGAGTAACGCCCTCGTCATCTTGGGCTTCCTTCATCGGACCCAAGCATTCCCCCCGCCGTCTCCGTATCCGGGGTTCCTTTTCTCACCGCGTCGTTGATGTCCTTGCCGAGATGGGGCGGGATCCGGGCCAGCTTGACCGTGCGCCCCGCCGCCTGGTGTTCGGCCACCGCGCGCCGCAACGCCTTGTCGGCCGCCGAACCCGGCTTGTCGTTCTGGGCCCAGATGACCACGCCGCCGATCCGCGTCGGCAACGTCCCGGCCAGGGCCGCCATGTTGGCCAGCGAAACGGCGGCCAGCACCCGCACCTCGGGCGCGCCGATCTGCCACCGTCAACCCGTCCTCGATCCCTTCCGTCAGATGTACGCTCTCGCCCTCGGGCGCCTGCTTGATCGGCATTCCGGACGCACCCCGCCACAGGTTGACGGCGCCGCCCCGGGACCGCCCCAGCGTCATCTTGGGACCCTCGATTTCCGCCTTCGCCAAACGCCGGGCGGCCGAGAGAAATGAGAACGAATAGGCACAGAAAGTTGGACGTCGGCGTAAAAAAGAGTTGGACGTTTGTGGATGTTCTC
>PIVK01000672.1 GCA_003354135.1 Rhodospirillales bacterium | reverse complement strand
AATGTAGATGCACTGACCTGCAGTGAAATTGCAGAGCTCATTGGCTTGGGACCTGCTCAGGTGAGTAGATCAGTCTATGACCGCCATTTTAGTGGAAAGGACCTCGCCTTTTTCTTTCTTGGTCCATGTGTAGCTTCATTGCTAAGTCCAGAGGCGTGGGCACGCCTGGACAGCCTGAAGGAAGCGCTGGTGTTGCAAAGCAGACAACAGGGAACTACCAGGAGGCAGTACCGAGGCTTTGTGCAGGAGACATGGCGACAGATGTACGAGTTCCTGTCCCATGATTACCCTGCCCTGGCTCCCTTGTTTGGTTATTTCGATAACCACGGACAACACCTCGTGCTGGGGAGTGATGGCACTCTCCTACCGGGACACATGATACCGAATGAAGAGGAACATAGGTTTTGGAAGTCCGCCTATGGCCAGAGACTGGTGGCACCCGACCAACCCCTACAGCCGACGTTAGAAGCACCTAGTGTCATCTGGAAGGACATGAGGAGGTACTCTGT
>PIVK01000143.1 GCA_003354135.1 Rhodospirillales bacterium | reverse complement strand
GCCGGGTGAGAAATCATTTTCTTGAGACGCCCCACCCCCCTCCAAGCACCCCTCCCACCCTTGACCTACGTCTACAGACGGGCGACTGGCTGCGCGTGTGCCGAGGGCCTCGGGGCCGGCTCTTGCGCTAAACACGACGAAGGTGAGCTCCTGTAGCAGAACCCGTCGCTGCATGACTGAACCCCCCCCATTTCCCAACCCACTCTCGGCCCCATCTATGGCAAGGGCATCGGGGACGCCATTTCGAACACCCTGACAGGCAACCTCAAGGAGGGCGTGTTCATGAAGCGCCTGGTCTGCCCCGGTACTCGCAGCCACGTCCTGTACCTCGCGCAGAACCATCCTCGGCCTAAGGGCGACGTGGACGCGAAGCGGGGCCTTTGTTCGCCGCAGCGCTACTTCTACGGCTTTTACGGCGACTCGCTCTGGGCCAGACATCCCCGGCACTTCACGCCCCCGGCCATGAAGGAGTACCACTCCCGATGCACACCGAGCTCCCTGGACAACCGCTTGAACCGGTACCTGAGCCGCCGGGCCTTCTGCGCGTGTCCGTCATGCGCGGTCCCCAAATGCGACTTCGACAAGTGCAAGGTCAATGTCATCACCGGCAACATCAATCCGGTCACGGTCAAGTCGGTCACTGGGACGCCGATGCAGCCGATGCAGCCGATGACCCGGATGCTGACAGCGTTCGGCGCCACCCTTGCGGCGGGCGAGTTCCGGGCGGTTAACGTGGCCGAGGACGAGAAGCAGCTCGAGGGCCAGTACTGGGTGGCCCGCTTGGTCGAGGGGATGGTCGTGGCCGACAGGGACTTCACCTACGGGGGAGATACCACCCTGAAAGGCTTCTTGGTCGCCAAAGCGCAGTGGCTCCAGTACATGAAAACGGACTTGAAGGGGCGGCGGACCTACAAGCTCCTTACGGAGGAGAGGTACATGAACGTCAACGCGTTTTTGCGCATCGACGCGCTCACCATCAAGGAGGGCACGGCCGGCAGTACCTTCGAGCTCGAGGCTGACGAAGACCAGCGGGTCCTCAACAGCACGCTTTAAGTGTGAGCACAGAGACAAAAGAAGGCCAGGTCGGGCTCTGAAAAGGTGCGAGGCTGAACCGCAGCAGCTCCAACCGCGGGGAGGTTATGCGCAAGAAGGGGGAACTGGGGGTTCTTGGTCTGCCCTCGATCTTGATCCCTCGGCCCTCCCTTCTTGTTCAAAGTAAGCCCCTGTCTCGCGGGTGGGGCTGCCAGTCGGACGGTCGCACTGGTGGCGTTAAACACCTCAGAGCCCAATGTGCCGAGCCCTGGAAAGAGGCGCGCTGCAGAAGAGAAACACCCTGCAACTCGCGCGCCTTTTTATCGGTCGTATTTTCTTTTTATCTGCGTTTACTTCCCTTATATTATAAACCGGTAATGCCTCATCTAATACAACTGGCCAGTCTCTATGCGTGGTGTATTGCTCCCATGGCATGCCACGGGGCCAAACTGGGAGTAAAAAAAGTTGTAAATGGCCCATATCGGCCTGTATTGGCATGGGGTATCTGGCGTATTTTCCGTGGCCCGAAACGGAGTATTCTTAGGGCTTTTAGTACAAATTGCGAATATCAGACTATTCCGGTGTGCTTTTTCGGAATTTGACTCCCTACTTCGGTTCATCTGACACGTTGCGCGCTTGTTCCTTATTCGCATCCATATCTTAATGGATCATTCTTTCGTAAGGAAGCAGTGGGGACCCAAAACCTCTAGAGATTCGAGTATGGGTAAAACCGATGGGCGGAACTAACGCTAACTATATCAACAACAATGCCTAGATGAAGCAACAATTGGATCTGTGTACAATGAAGTACTGTGGTGATCGGGGGCTCTCAAGTGAGCTGGGACCTCCCTTGTTCGATGATGTTGCGGACGTCGGGAGGACGGTATTCTCACAAAATACCGCAGTGCGATTGGTCAAAAAGACCTCAGCACAAGGCTGACCGATATTTCATTCCTGAAATCCCAATACTCCTCCTCAGCCTGACCGCTAGGTCTAGCCTCTTCGCACTGGGTGGCCTCCTCTCGTCGAAGGCTTCGATGCTCCACCTGAGCGTAAAATA
>PIVK01000671.1 GCA_003354135.1 Rhodospirillales bacterium | reverse complement strand
GTCGAGTCATAATGGGCATCCCTGGGATCAACTGTTGAATGGCTGATGAATTTCCAAGGCAAGATTGCAGCAGTGTACCAGGTGTATGCTGCTGCAAGATATCCGTAACCGACAAGGTTGAGAAACGCTTGACTATCTGCAACTCAGGGTGTTCCTCGTGAAGAGTACGCAGATAAGCAACAATTCGAACAGCCTTGAGGGAGTCCCCACCGTTTTCAATGAAGTTGCTGGCCATTCCCATGCTCTCGTTTTGAAGCACCTTCCGATATATTGCAAGGATTGCTTCCTCCAGTGGAGAATTGGGGACCACAGGTTGTCCAGGAGAGATTCTAATACCACCACCTCTGTGTGCAGCTTTACTCTCAACCAGGAGACTAAGAAGGGCACGCCGGTCTGCCTTTCCAGACAGTGTGATTGGGATGAAGTCCACAGAAAGAACCACAGAAGGGACCATGTAATGGGGAAGCACCTTGGAAACACTGGTCTTCACAGCAGATGCATCCACACTCC
>PIVK01000670.1 GCA_003354135.1 Rhodospirillales bacterium | reverse complement strand
CACGAGGTTATTCCGGCTGCCGATGGCGCCGCTGGACTGCGCGAGTCCAGGGCTTGGATTTGAGCCAGGTTTGAGCCAAAACCGACCAGAATTGAGAAAGTTACAGCATGGCCAAGTTTAATTTGATGAGGGGGTGGCTTAAGCTTGAGTATGACATCAGCGAGTGGCAGCAAGAAGGGACAAACTTTTGTGAGTCGGAAGAAAAAACGAAAGCAACCAAAAACAGAGATGGGAACCTGGGTGTTTGGCCTCAAGCTGGGCGTTTGGACGCATAATTGGTTTTCCTTCTCGAATTCAGAAGTTTGTCCCTTCTTGCCGCCACTCACTGATGTCATAATTTCAATAATAGGCTAACATAACGGAATATCTCTTAACATGTCAGGATCACGCCCCACGAGGTTATTCCGGCTGCCGATGGCGCCGCTGGACTGCGCGAGTCCAGGGCTTGGATTTGAGCCAGGTTTGAGCCAAAACCGACCAGAATTGAGAAAGTTACAGCATGGCCAAGTTT
>PIVK01000669.1 GCA_003354135.1 Rhodospirillales bacterium | reverse complement strand
CTCACCTGGTCTCTCTCAAAATGATTTTGATTCTGTAAAGATCCGCGTGGATCTGGAGGTTCACCTGGTATATTTTAAAGTGAATATAATTTTTCGTTTGTAGATATAGGTCACCAATATGGGTGATATGACCCATAAAGTTCAAATCCATCAAATAGAGCAGGAACATGCCACCGTTTAATGAATAATGAATTGAAAATGAGGTTTGACCTATATTTATATGAAAGTAGGTCACAGTGACCTAATTCTTGGTATGTAGGTCAATGTGACCTAGAGATGTCCAAATTGTCCAATACATTCGAAATTTGGCTATTACTGGTCAAATGAGAGGCCTTTCTGGAAAAACGTGTTTTGACCTATATCTGGAAGAAAGTACGTCGCGGTGACCTAATTTATGGTTTGCAAATATAGGTCACCCATATGGATGATATGACCCATATAAAGTCCAAATCCATCAATTAAAGCAAGCACGTGCCACCATTAACTCACTAATGAATGGAAAATGGAATTT
>PIVK01000142.1 GCA_003354135.1 Rhodospirillales bacterium | reverse complement strand
CACTTTGAATAATGCTAAAGGACCCAAACTTTACCCAGTTGTAGCTGAGACATTGCTGATTCCAACGATATATAATATGTCTATGTTTTCTTGCATTTTGAACTCTGAATTATTGAAAACCTACCAAAGGACGCAAAATGCTTAAACAAATAACACATTATTTTAGGCAGGAGATGTACATGATCATAAGTCTTTATTTTTTGACAATTTTCATCATTTTCAATGTTTGTTTTTATTCTCTTATATACCATTTGTGATGATACAATTATAATTACTATTTTTGTCACGGATGAGCCTCAAAAAGGCAAATATCTAGGGCCATGGTTTTATCCCAAAAGTTAAATGTAGCCTCCCCTACAGATATTTGGCCCAGTCACGTCCAGTTCACAACAGGGAATTTCCTGTCATTATGACATCACTTCTGGTCTTTCCTGGTTGACAAAAGACCACTTTCAGTCACCATGACATCACTTCTGGTCTCGTGGAGTCACTTCCAGTCAATAAAAGGTCACTTCTGAACATTATGGTCTTCTGGAGTCACTTCTGGTTGATAATTGGGTATTTCTGGTCATAATAACATAATGTCTGGTCTTTTGGAGTCACTTATGGTTGATAATAGAGAACTTCTGTTCATTTGGACATCAATTCTAGTTTCCCAGAGTCAATTTGAATCAACAAAAGGCTACTACTGGTCATAATGACATCACTTCCTGTCAACAAAAGCCTACTTCTAGTTGATAATAGACATTATGACATCACTTCTGGTCTCCTGGAGTCATGTTCGGTTGATAGCAGGCCCCTTCCAGTCATTATGACATCACTTTCAGTCTTCTGGAGGCACTCTGGATAACAACAGGTCAGTTCTGGCCATTATGGCATCACTTCCAGTCTTCTGGAGTCACTTCTGGTCTTCTGAGGTCACTTTTGGTTGATGATAGGCCAGCCCAGCTCATGATGGCATCATGTACAGTGTTCTGGAGTCTTTTTGGTCAACCAAAGGCCACTTCCAGTCATCATAAAACCATTTCTTGTTAATAAAAGGCCACTTCTGGTCTATAACAGGCCCCTTCTGGTCTGTAACAGGCCCCTTCCAGTCATTATGACATCACTTCTGGAGGCACCTCAAGATGATTGCAAGTCAATTCTGGTCATTATGGCATCACATCTGATCTTCTGGAGTCACGTTTGGGTGATAATAGACCACTTCAGCTCATTATGGCATCACTTCCAGTACTCTGGAGTAATTTTTGGTCAAAAATGACACTTCCAATCATTATAACACCACTTAGAAGATTACAGGTCAATTCTGGTCATTGTGACATCACATCCAAACTCCTGGAGTCACTTACAGTTATTATAACATCACTTTTGATATTATCTTCTGGAGTTGCTTTAGGTTGGTAATTGGGCAATTCAGGTCATTATATCACTTCCAGTCTTCTGGAGTCAATCATTTGGGTTAATAAAAGGCCACTTCTAGTCATTTTAACACCACTTCCAGTTAATAACAGGCCACTTCTGGTCTATAGGTCTATAACAGGCCCTGTCCAGTCATTATGACATCAATTTAAGTCTTCTGGAGGCACTTCAATATGATTACAGGTCAATTCTGGTCATTATGACACCACTTCTGGTCTTCTGGTGTTACTTTTGAATGACAACAGGTGAAGTGTGGTCATTATGACATCAGTTCCAGTCTCCTGGAGTCACTTCCGGTCAACAAAATGCCACTTCCAGTCATTATGGCATCACTTCTGGTCTTCAGAAGTCACTTTTGGTTGATGAGAGACCACTTCTAGATATTATGGTGTCACTGCTGGTCTCTTAGAGTTACTTCTTGTTGTTAATAGACCACTTCTGGTATCCCGGAGTCACTTCCTTATTATGGAATATGGCTGAACCTGATCAAAAAATGATCCATTCAAGATATGAAATCATAATAATTGGCCTGTTATCAACTGGAAGTGATGTCCACTAAAAGTGGTCTTTTATTGACCAGAAATGACCCCAGTAGACCAAAGATTATGTCATAATGACTGGAAGTGACCTGTTATTAACTGGATGTGGTGTTGTAATGATTGGGAGTGACCTTTTTTAATCAA
>PIVK01000668.1 GCA_003354135.1 Rhodospirillales bacterium | reverse complement strand
TGCTTCATGAATATGGAATATGGAATTTCTCAATCTATTGTAGTACGAATTTCGGATGCAAACTGTAGTGCATCTGTTGGTATGTATAGGCCTATCTCTTCATCGTCACCGAGTGCCGGTCTCCGCCAGTACGCCAGGGCTGACAGACTACACGGCCCAACACACGCTTGTGGCCATTGTCCGTGAGCTTGATTTCGGCTCTGCGATCCGGCCTTGGCTACGGTCAGCCAGTGAATGTGACGTCACTACCGTTTAGGGCGGGCTTTTATACCGGTAATAGCGGGACAAAGACGACACGAATGAAATGTGACAAAATAAAGGCGACCGCCCACCATTTACTAGGCGAGTGCGACAACACATGACAAAAGCACTTGTCTAATGAATGGTGGGCTTTCTTCATTGGCTGAAAACCGCTCTTTTTACGATGCGCGGTCAGCTTTAAAGACCTTTCGAGTCGATCCGTGTCGTCTAATTGGACCAATTACGTCCAAACATGAACTCTGAATGGTCAG
>PIVK01000667.1 GCA_003354135.1 Rhodospirillales bacterium | reverse complement strand
GTATGTTGTGGCTTTTATCGTTGATATCGGAGGAAAACGTTTTGTGAACGGATGGCCTGCGGATTGTTCTGGTGGCCTGCGGTACTCTATAGGTGAACATACGGTTGGGAGTCGTAGTCTTCGGATCATGCGGAAACAATAACGGTATGAATCCGGTATGAATCCGGCTAACAGTCGGTATACTAACGTTTCACATACGTCAAGCGTGCGGATGACATCCGCAAACCCCCCGAAGCTGGACCGTTATTTCGGAGAAAAATGGAATCGAAATTCCCTCCGCAGGTTAAACGGAGACACCGCAAAGAAACGGTGCCAAACCGTAGCCCTCCCGTCAGCATACCGGTAGAAACGTTCACATACCGACATCCAACCGAAGACATACCGCATAGCGTCTGCGGAGGCTGGGAAATTTTTTTTTTGAACTTTTCAAAAATTTTATTTTCTGTCCGCAAAATTGTCCGTAACACCTCCGATACCTCCGAATGTCCCCGTGCTTACAACGTAGGCCTCCCG
>PIVK01000666.1 GCA_003354135.1 Rhodospirillales bacterium | reverse complement strand
AGAACAGTTTTGGCCATTTTCTGACCAACCGCTTAAACTTTACATTTTCCCCATGTTCTGCCAAGAGAATATAGACATATTATATATCAAATTAAAGGGAATTGAATGTACTTTTTAACTGTTTTATCTGCTGGACATATATTAGAAGTGTTATCAGATGACAGCCAGTGAAAGTCAAAATTTGTGTTTTTCAAAAATATTTTTTCAACCTCCATTACTCCTACAGTATGGGAGATATTGATGTCAAACTTTGTGGTTGTAAAGAGCAGACATGTGGCTAGTAAACGTTGCCTCAGATTTTTTATATCTCTCTCCATTGGTGAGAAATATGAGTTTTTCTGAGGGAGGGGGTCAACCCCCAAGGTACCCAATTTTTGACATGCCATATCTCCACAACAAAACATAATATTAAAATTCTGGAGCAACGTTTTCTAGATCCCTATGGGTGCTTCAATTCTATAATAAAATTGGGGGGCCCTATATAAGGGTCAGGGAGCAATCAAACTTGAAAAC
>PIVK01000141.1 GCA_003354135.1 Rhodospirillales bacterium | reverse complement strand
GTGATGACGATCTCCGTCACCTCGTCTTCATCGGCCATGCCGGTGATGACGATGGCGGTGCCGATTTCGACGGTCACGCCATCAGCCAGATCGCCCCAGGTTCCGTCCTGGTTCTCGTCAGTCTGCTTATCCACCCGTTCGGTGTCGTCCTCATAGTCCTGACGGTCGAGAATCTCGATTTTGTGGTCGCAGTCGTCGTCGGTGTCCGTGTCGATGTCGGTATCGATGTCGGTATCGATGTCCGTGTCGATGTCGGTATCGATGTCGGTATCGATGTCCGTGTCGATGTCGGTATCGATGTCGGTATCGATGTCGGTGTCGATGTCGGTATCGATGTCGGTATCGATGTCGGTATCGATGTCGGTGTCGATGTCGGTATCGATGTCGGTATCGATGTCGGTATCGATGTCGGTGTCGATGTCCGTGTCGATGTCGGTATCGATGTCGGTGTCGATGTCGGTATCGATGTCGGTATCGATGTCGGTATCGATGTCGGTGTCGATGTCCGTGTCGATGTCCGTGTCGATGTCGGTATCGATGTCGGTATCGATGTCGGTATCGATGTCGGTATCGATGTCGGTGTCGATGTCGGTGTCGATGTCGGTATCGATGTCCGTGTCGATGTCCGTGTCGATGTCCGTGTCGATGTCGGTATCGATGTCCGTGTCGATGTCGGTATCGATGTCGGTATCGATGTCGGTATCGATGTCGGTGTCGATGTCGGTATCGATGTCCGTGTCGATGTCGGTATCGATGTCCGTGTCGGTGTCGGTGTCGGTGTCCGTGTCGGTATCCGTATCGGTGTCGGTATCGGTATCCGTATCGGTATCGGTATCGGTATCCGTATCGGTGTCGGTGTCGGTGTCGGTGTCGGTGTCGGTATCCGTATCCGTATCCGTATCCGTATCGGTGTCGGTGTCGGTGTCGGTGTCGGTATCCGTATCGGTGTCTGTGTCGGTATCCGTGTCCGTGTCCGTGTCCGTGTCGGTATCGGTGTCCGTATCGGTGTCTGTGTCTGTGTCGGTATCCGTGTCCGTGTCCGTGTCCGTGTCGGTATCGGTGTCCGTATCGGTGTCTGTGTCGGTATCCGTGTCCGTGTCCGTGTCCGTGTCCGTGTCCGTGTCCGTGTCGGTATCGGTATCTGTGTCGGTATCCGTGTCGGTATCCGTATCCGTGTCGGTGTCCGTGTCCGTGTCCGTGTCCGTGTCCGTGTCGGTATCCGTATCGGTGTCCGTGTCGGTATCCGTATCGGTGTCCGTGTCGGTATCCGTGTCGGTATCCGTGTCGGTATCCGTGTCGGTATCCGTATCGGTGTCCGTGTCGGTATCCGTATCGGTGTCTGTGTCGGTATCCGTGTCGGTATCCGTGTCGGTATCCGTATCGGTGTCCGTGTCGGTGTCGGTGTCCGTGTCCGTGTCCGTGTCCGTGTCCGTGTCTGTGTCGGTATCCGTGTCGGTATCCGTATCGGTATCCGTGTCGGTATCCGTATCGGTGTCCGTGTCGGTATCCGTATCGGTGTCCGTGTCGGTATCCGTATCGGTGTCCGTGTCGGTATCCGTATCGGTGTCCGTGTCGGTATCCGTATCGGTATCCGTATCCGTATCCGTATCGGTGTCGGTATCGCTGTCCGTGTCGCTGTCCGTGTCGGTGTCGGTATCCGTATCGATGTCCGTGTCGATGTCGGTATCCGTATCGATGTCCGTGTCGATGTCCGTGTCGATGTCGGTATCGATGTCCGTGTCGATGTCGGTATCGATGTCGGTGTCCGTGTCGGTATCGATGTCCGTGTCGATGTCGGTATCGATGTCCGTGTCGGTATCGCTGTCGGTATCGCTGTCCGTGTCGGTATCGCTGTCCGTGTCGGTATCGCTGTCCGTATCGCTGTCCGTGTCGGTATCGCTGTCCGTATCGGTGTCCGTATCGGTATCGATGTCCGTATCAGTGTCCGTATCATCGTCGGCGTCGACGAAATCTTCCTCGTTGTTGAACGCGCGCGGATATTCGGCACGGAAGAACAGTGGGTCGGGTTCGGGGGTTACACGCTCTCCGAGGTCCGTCTCGATGACGTCCAGATCGATTTCGGGGAGGTCGACTCCTTCCCCCGGGGGG
>PIVK01000665.1 GCA_003354135.1 Rhodospirillales bacterium | reverse complement strand
GTTTCTTTTTTTGACATTTCCCTGGCTTGTTTGTGATATGAAAACCCTGGGCCAATAAGTTGTAAAGTTCTATGAGGGGGGGCAAGACCTTTTCCGTGATCTGGGATTGGCCATTTATTTTCCCTGGGATTTGGGATTGGCCATTTATTTTCCCTGTGAATTGGGATGAGTGCAATTCCACAAACCCTGGGATTAGGACTTTATTTTCCCTGGGATTTGGGATTGGCCATTTATATTGCCTGTGAATTGTGAAAAGCAACATTTTCACTGGGATTTGTGAAACCCATTTTATTTTCCCTGGGATATGTGAAAAACAACATTTTCCCTGGGATTTGTGATTGGCAATATATTTTCCCTGTGAACTGGGAAAAGCTTAATATTTTCTCCGTGAACCGGGATGGACTTACCCTCTTGCCCCCCCTCTTAGTAGTCACACTTCCACCTTAATTGACCTATTCATTTATAAAATATGATTTTGACCATTAATTTGCCAAGAAATGTAATTTATAATAGT
>PIVK01000664.1 GCA_003354135.1 Rhodospirillales bacterium | reverse complement strand
CTTCCTGTCTCCCAGAATTCACTTCCTGTTTACAACAGAGGACTTCCAGTCACTATGGCATCAATTCCTGATCTTATGGAGTCACTTCCTGTTGAAAATAGGCTACTTCCTGTTATTATGAAGTCACTTCCTGTCTCCAAGAGTCACTTCCTGTCTACAACAGAGCACTTCTGGTCACTATGGCATCACTTCCTGGTCTTCTGGAATAACTTCCTGTTGAAAATAGGCTACTTCCTGTTACTATGAGGTCACTTCCTGTTTCCAAGAGTCACTTCCTGTTTACAATAAAGCACTTCCGGTCACTATTGCATCACTTCCTGGTCATCTAGAGACACTTCCTATTGAAAATAGGCTACTTCCTGTTATTTTGAGGTCACTTCCTGTCATCAGGAGTCACTTCCTGTTTACAACAGACCATTTCAGTCACTATTGCATCACTTCCTGGTCTTATGGAGTCATGTACATTTGAAAATAGACTACTTCCTGTTATTATGATGTCACTTCCTGTCTCCAG
>PIVK01000663.1 GCA_003354135.1 Rhodospirillales bacterium | reverse complement strand
TCGATATGGGAGTGGAAATGGTTCGGTCTCTCCTTGTGAAGCTGCCTACTGAGATTGATGCGCCCAACAAGCACTTGATGATGATTTCCATTCATCATGCTATTATGGATGGTGGGAGCCATCGAATCATTCTTCGCGATCTTCTCACAGCATACCGTGCATATGCAGATGGTGCAGGGGAACCAACAGGTTTGCCACATCTACCTGTGGAGTATGCAGACTATGCTGTGTGGCAGTGGCAGCACCTTGAAATGGGGGGACAATTCGAGCAACAGCTGGATTATTGGACGAAACAACTGGCTAACACACCAACACCACTGAGTCTCCCCTTTGACCGGCCACGTTCTGAAACATCCAGTGGCAGTGAGGGTTCTTATTTGCCCGTTTACCTGCCTGGAAAGCTGATGGCTGCGCTTGCCAACCTCTGTGCTCAGCACCGCTCTACCTTATTTGTGGGGCTCATGGCAGCCTTTCAGCTAACGCTGAGCCGCCTTGCAGGCAACGTAGAGGATTT
>PIVK01000662.1 GCA_003354135.1 Rhodospirillales bacterium | reverse complement strand
CACTCGTATTACGGTTGGGATTACGACCGCCGATTCCCTCTGGATAGGGATCGCCCCCACGAAGATCGGAATAGGGGACGTGGATCACCTACCCCTGGGGCGAGAGACGTTTATTCCCCTGACCCCAGGACGCAAGAGGGAATGACCCAACTGCGCAACGATGTGACAGCGCAGTTAGAAGATATGATGCAGACGGTCGCAGGAAGGCTGCCACCCCCAGGCGCCTCGGCGGCTCCAGTAGCCCCCAAAGAGCGCAAACACCCGATGAAAGTCGCTAAGTATAGCGGAGAGGACGACTGGGACGACTACATCAACACGTTCCGAGTCGCCGCGCGTTATAATGGATGGAATGATGAAGATAACTTGTTCCACCTTATTAACGCCCTGGAGAAGGATGCTAGGTCAGTATTTACTGAAGACCCTGAAGCCTCCTTCCCGGAGTTAGTGACAGCTCTGCAGACCAGATTCCAGCCACCGGACCAGACGGGTGCTTACCAGAATAGGCTGAACACTC
>PIVK01000661.1 GCA_003354135.1 Rhodospirillales bacterium | reverse complement strand
ATGGGGTCTCCCACCCTTCCTCCCATCCCACCACGGTCTCGACGTGCACAGACTTTCTTTATAGCAAGCTAGGGATAGGATCAAGCCTTTGGTGGGACCTTCTAGGGATATAGTCATATATTATGTGTTGGAGAGTTTTATGAAAACTTATTTGTTCTGGTCTATCTATGCATCAATGTTCCACCCATCCGTTAAAGATTCGGATTAAGGAGCTTTTTATGTATGGTTGGATTAGATTATATAAAAAGGACATTTTATCCTAAAATAAGTTTTTATATTATAATCCAACCATACATAAAATATGAATGTTCCCTCCATCCCCCCCCACTTAGTCAGAACTAAGTTGAGCACACTCGCAATGGCGGGCCTAGTTAGGTGATGTGCAAGCGTGAGTCATCGCAAACGGAAGTAGCTTAAAACTCAAGAGCCCGGAGTCCACCTAGGTGGAGCAAGGAGCTTTTTATGTATGGTTGGATTATAATATAAAAACTTATTTTAGGATAAAATGTCCTTTT
>PIVK01000660.1 GCA_003354135.1 Rhodospirillales bacterium | reverse complement strand
CACGCGTCGCGCGTGCTTTCGCTTCTGCCCGAGAACTTCGCCATGGAAGTCATCATGCGCATGCTGCGCATGGAGACGGTGCAAAAGGAGATCCTGGACCAGATTGAGCGCACGCTGCGCACCGAGTTCATGACCAACCTGGCGCGCACGGCGCGGCGCGACAGCCACGAGATGATGGCCGACATCTTCAACAACCTGGACCGCAACACCGAGAACCGCTTCATGACGGCCTTGGAGGAGCGCAACCGGGAAAGCGCCGAGAAGATCAAGTCGCTGATGTTTACCTTCGACGACCTGGCGCGCCTGGACTCGGGCGGCATTCAGCTTCTGCTGCGCCAGGTGGAGAAGGACCAACTGGCGATGGCGCTGAAGGGCGCCAACGACGAGGTGAAGGAAATGTTTTTCAAAAACATGTCGGAGCGCGCCGGCAAGATGATGCGCGAGGATATGGAAGTCATGGGCGCGGTCAGGCTCAAGGACGTGGACGAGGCCCAGGCGGCCATCGTCACCGTGGCC
>PIVK01000659.1 GCA_003354135.1 Rhodospirillales bacterium | reverse complement strand
GCTGAGTTATTGTGAAATTGCATACTGTGTGGGCTAGACAATAAAAAGCCCGTTTTTTGTGCTCGCTGAAATTGTGTACTGCTGATCACTGATAGTATATGCATTGTTATCATATGTGTAATATGTATTAATTTGGAAGCAACTGCTGATTTAGAAGTGCTGACACTTAGGATTGAAGTGCTGATACTCAGGTGAATTTGAAGTGCTGACACTCAGGATGAAGTGCTGACACATAGGACTCAGGAAGAGTGAATTAGTTGATCATATGTATTTTATTGTATTTTAATGTATAGCATTGTATGAGATGGCTCAGTCAGCTGCAACCGGACGCACCCCGTACTACTTTGGAGATGCAACAGGTACTTCTTATGGACACCCCCTCCGGACCCAGACCGAGGAGGATGCGCTGGCCTGGGGAGGTGGAGCCAAACGGCTCTTCTCCGTCCAGGACCGGCCACCCCTCGAGAGGTTCTGGGGGACGGACGTATTCTGTGTGGACCCCTGCATAGTGCCGCT
>PIVK01000658.1 GCA_003354135.1 Rhodospirillales bacterium | reverse complement strand
ATTGATCTAGCTTAACAGATAATTTTATCCTAAAATAAGTTTTTATATTATAATCCAACCATACATAAAAAGCTCCTTGCTCCACCTAGGTGGACTCCGGGCTCTTGAGTTTTAGCTACTTCCGTTTGCGATGACTCACGGCTACGCATCACCTAACTAGGCCCGCCATTGCGAGTATTCTGTTCTTAGTGCGACTAAGAGGGGGGGGACGGAGGGACCATTCATATTTTATGTATGGTTGGATTATAATATAAAAACTTATTTTAGGATAAAATTATCTTTTTATATAAACTAATCCAACCATACATAAAAAGCTCCTTAATCCGAATTTTCATTGGATGGGTGGAACTCTTATGCATAGTTAGACCAGTGTAAACAAGTTTTCATAAAACTCTCCAACTCATACTTATATGACCATATCCCTAGAAGGTCCCACCAAAGGCTTGATCCTATCCCTAGCTTGCTATAAAGAAAGTCTGTGCACGTCGAGACCGTGGTGGGATGGGAGGAAGGGTGG
>PIVK01000028.1 GCA_003354135.1 Rhodospirillales bacterium | reverse complement strand
CCTTGGCTTTAAGTCAGTTAAGACACGCAAACGGACAATCCATTCTCGAAGACTGAAACTCCGACACAGGCCGCCGCCCACATATCCCTTCTCTCATATTCACTATGTCAAAGAGCACACCCTTCAGTTAAAGGGCGAACTCGCGAGAGCAGGTAACCCCTAGCGCCTCGCGAGAGGGGCGGTTTATAGGCGCACCGTTCCGGCCTGTCAAACCCTTTAATTTTTACAAGCCGGCGATTGAAATACCGCCCCCCTCGGTTCGGCTTAAATCCGTTCTTAACGTTTAACGTCATACCCTTGATTCCTAGAGGAGAATTCCCACCATGAACCTTGACACGGAACACCCCGCCCGACATCTTTCCGCAGCCGATTCGGCAAGGAAAACCGCACGTACGCCCGACGGGCGCAACGGCAGGAACGAGGGAAGGGGCAGCGGGATGCTTCTCAGGAGCATGATCGTGGCTGCGGCCGCCGCGTCGGCCGCGCTGTTTTCGGCCAGCAATATCCTCACCGATGCGAACCCCGACACCCTGGGCGGCAAGGAGGCGCATACTCTGGCTTTGGCCCCGATCTCGCTCGGCAACCCCGCCGCCGCCGCAACCCTGACCACCCGTTTTCCCAGCATTCCGGGCGAAGAGATCGTCCAACCCCAGCCTTACGATTTCATCGTCCGACCGAAATCGGGCGACACCCTGGCCCAGATCCTGATCCGCGCCGGTGCCGCGGCAGACGCGGCCCACCGCGCGGTGGGCGCCATGGGCAAGGTGTTCTCGGCCCGGCGCATCCGAATCGGCCAGGACATCGCCGTCAGCTTCGAACCCGGTGGGAACGGACGCAACCACGGCCGGTTCCTCGGCTTCTCGCTCCATCCCAGCTACGACCAGGTGGTCGAGGTCTGGCGGGAAGGCGTGGATGGCTTCCGGGCCAGCAAGGCCGCCCGAGACCTCCGCCACGATTTGGCCGCCGCACGAGGCACCATCGAAAGCAGCCTCTACGTCGATGGAACCCGGTCGGGCATTCCGGCCGCAGTTCTGGTGGAACTGATCCGCATCTATTCCTGGGACGTGGATTTCCAGCGCGAGATTCGCAAAGGCGACCGATTCGAGGTCATGTACGAACAGGCCTTCGATGCCAAGGGCCGACTGGTCAATAACGGCCGCATTATTTTTGCGGCGCTGACGCTGTCGGGCGAGAACAAGCCCATGTTCCTGTTCAAGGGCGACAAGGGGCGTCACGAGCACTTCAACGCCAAGGGTCATGGCGCCAAGAAAGCGCTGCTGCGCACCCCCATCAACGGGGCCCGGCTGTCGTCGGGATTTGGCCGGCGGCGTCATCCGATTCTGAGCTACACCAGGATGCACAAGGGCATCGACTTCGCCGCCCCCCCCGGCACGCCCATCTACGCGGGCGGCGACGGGGTGGTCAACTACCGCGGCCGCAAGGGCAGTTACGGGAACTACATCCGCATCCGCCACACCAACGGCTACTCTACCGCCTATGCCCATATGAGCCGCTTCAAGCGCGGTGTGACCAAGGGAACCCGGGTGCGCCAGGGACAGGTCATCGGCTACGTGGGCTCCACCGGGCGCTCGACCGGCCCCCACCTGCATTACGAGATCCTGGTCAACGGCCGCCATACCAATCCTCTCAAGGTCAAGATGCCGTCCGGGCGCAAGCTGACCGGTGAGGAACTGGAGCGCTTCCTGGCCACCAAGACGGATCTGGAACGCCGCTATGCGGCGCTGGTGCCCGAAGCTCGGATCACCCAGGCCCCCTCCCGCCGGGTCGATTCGCGTTGAGGTAGCCTCACAAAAACGCGGAAAAGCCGATAGACCATAATGGATCGGGTCATCTTTTCGGCATCAAGTGCAGGCAGAACGCCCTAGGACACTGGTCATCAAAACCTTATATTGATTTCCATGCAACAGCAGGGCGCTCACCCTTCGTCCATATTCTGGGGTTTGTCGGCCCGGCTGCTGGTGTTGACGGTGTTCTTCGTCATGCTGGCAGAGGTGTTGATCTACGCCCCGTCCATCGCGCGCTATCGCAGGGCCTACCTCGAAGACCATATTATCCGCGGGCACCTGGCCACGCTGGCGCTCGAAGCCACGCCCGACAACATGGTTAGTCTGGAACTGGAACGGAAGCTTTTGCGCCACGCCGATGCCGCCGTCGTCGCCCTGCACCACGCCAATCATCGCCTGCTCGCCCTGAAGGAGGGCGTCTCTCCCTCTGTCGACGTGACTTTCGATCTCCGCCGGACGGGGATCGTCGACTGGATCGGCGATGCCTTCGAGACCCTGATCCAGGACAGGAACCGGATCATGCGGGTCATCGGCATATCGCCCAAGGATCAGGACACGGTGATCGATATTATCATCAATGAGACCCCGATGCGTGAGGCCATGTACGGCTATTCGACAAGGATTCTCCAGCTCTCGGTTGTCATCTCGCTGATCACCGCAGGGCTGGTCTTCTTCAGCCTGCAATGGCTGATGGTCGTCCCCATGCGTCATTTGACGTCGGCCATGACGGCCTTCCGCGAGAATCCGGAAGACGCGACCACCGACATCGTGGCCGGCACCCGCAGCGATGAGATCGGCATCGCCCGGCGGGAGCTGGCGGCCATGCAGGATGATATCCGCAGCGCGCTGCGCCAGAAGACACGCTTGGCGACGCTGGGGGCAGCGGTGGCCAAGATCAATCACGACCTCCGCAATTCGTTGGCCACGGCGGTGCTGGTGTCCGACAAGCTCTCCAACATCGAGGATCCGGAGGTCAAACGGGTCACGCCCCGGCTCTACGACGCGATCGACCATGCCGTGGACCTCTGCAGCCAGACCCTCAACTACGTGGGGGACTCCGACCCGGAGGTGCGACGCGAGCTGTTCCACATCTACGAGCTTGTCGAGGAAGTGCGCGCCGAGATGCGCCCGGCAGAAGGCGAAGAGGACGGTTTTACGGTCCGCAACGAACTCGTTTTCGAGATGTCGGTGGAGGCCGATCGACGCCAGATGTTCCGGGTTCTCGCAAACCTGGCGCGCAACGCCAAGCAGGCCGGTGCCACGACCTTTACGGTGCGGGCAACTGAGCACGAGGACCGGATCACAATCGATGCCGTGGACGACGGCCCCGGCCTGGAGCAAAAGGCCCGGGACAAACTGTTTCAGCCTTTCGCCGGGTCGGCCCGCAAGGGCGGGACGGGCCTGGGACTGGTCATCTGCCGCGACATTATGCAGGCACACGGCGGAGACCTGAAGCTGGTCGAAGCAGGTGCCAAGGGCACCCTATTCCGCTTGATTCTGCCGAACTCCGGGTCCTGATAGAATGGCGCCCCCGCTGACCCCATTTGCCCAAGACATGACGATGCTGCGCACGGCCGTCCTGCTCCTACCCCTCGTCTTCGCCGGACCGGCCCAGGCCGCGCCCGCTGCGGAACTCTGGGAGCGTTGGGCGGGGCATGATCCCGACTCCCAAACAACCGTCGATCACAGGGAGTTCGAGCGCTTCCTGCTGAGCAGGGCTTACATCAACAACTGGCGGGGGGTTGAGATCGACGACGAGGGGCGGCTGGTGGCGTCGAAGATCTATGACTGGCCCCTCAACGTGGCCCCGTGGTCCAAATGACGAAGGACGCACGGCTCCAGTCCACCCTCACCTGCCCCGAGTGCGGACACCGGTCGAAGGAGACCATGCCGGAAGACGCCTGCATCTGGTTTTACGAATGCACGAGCTGCGGCACCCCGCTCCGTCCCAAGCCTGGAGATTGTTGTGTCTTCTGCAGCTACGGCGACGTGCCCTGCCCGCCAGTGCAGAAAAGTGAGGGAACGTGCCGCACTTAGAGCGAATCGCGAGAATTCGACGTTCGAAAAACGCTTACCCTATAATAATACGAACTTCGGATTCGGGACACTAGTCGAGCGCCAGCACCAAGGCCTTCAAATACGCCGTTTCCGGCAGCTGCGGGTGCACCGGATGATCGGGCGCCGCACCGGCCGCGCGGATGATGCGCCCGCGGCGCCCGACCCGCCCCAGGCCAGCAGCGACTTCGGCCTGGAACTGGGCCGGTTCGACATTGTGGGAGCAGGACGCCATGAAGAGGATTCCCCCCGGTTCGACACAGCGTGCACCCAATGCCGCCAGCTTGCGGTATCCCTTGAGCCCCGCCTTGAGGTCCTTTTTCGACTTGACGAAGGCCGGCGGGTCGCAGGCCACAACCCCGTAGCGCCTCCCGGCCTCGGCCAAGCGCTCCAGCTCGGCGAAGGCATTGGCCTTGGCGAAGGTGCACCGGCCCACCACACCATTGCGTTCCGCCGCCCCACGCGCCAGATCAAGGGCACTCTCGGAACTGTCAACGACCCGCACCTCCGTCGCACCGGCCGCGGCCGCCGTAATCCCGAAGCCGCCGCCGTAGGAATAGACGTCGAGCATGCACCGCCCTTCCGCCAGCCTGGCGACGAAGGCCCGGTTGTCCCGCTGATCGCAGAACCAGCCAGTCTTCTGCCCCGCCATGGGATCGGCCATGAAGGTGAGCCCGTTCTCGTGCACCTCGACGGCACCCTCGATCTCGCCCTTCAGCAGGCGGACGTCCTCGGTAAGGTTTTCCAACCGCCGCCCCTTGCCGTCGTTCCGGAGCACGATGGCCTTGGGGGACAGAAGCCCATCCAAAGCCTCCACCATGTCGTTCAGCAGCAGATCCATGCCTGCGGTGCCCGACTGGAGCACCAGCACATCGCCGAAGCGGTCGACGATCAGTCCCGGCAGACCATCGGCTTCCGCATGCACCAAGCGGTAGAAAGGGACGTCCACAAAGCGTCGGCGCAGATCCAGCGCGTCGGCGAAGGTTGCGGTGATCCAGGCCCGGTCGATATCGGTTTTCGGACCGGCGAAGCGGCGGAAGCAGATCAGGGTATGGGGATTGAAAGTTCCCACCCCCAGAGGTTTGCCGTCAATACGTACCAGCTGAACGATGGTGCCGGGCGGGACCGCCTTGGCCTCGCCATCCATGCGCACCTCGTTGGAATAGACCCACGGATTCCCGCGCCCCACCCGCTTGTCGCCGCCGGGGCGAAGGAAGATGCGGGGCCGGTCGGCAGTATTTTGGTCTTCGGTCATCATTCCCCCCGGGATATGCCATCACGCCTGGGATCGGCACCGCCGGTGAGTTTCCCATCCCGGCGCAGGATTACGTGCAGACCGCTGGTCATGGGCGTCAGCCGGACCTCGTGGCCGCGGGCCTCAAGGGCCGGCGCCAGATCCTCTAGATCCGTTCCCTGCTCCAACTCGGTCACCCAGTTACGATTGGTGAAATGGGGCAGGTTCACCGTTTCCTGCGCCCCCAGATTCCAGTCCAGCGCCGCAATCAGCGACTGGGCCACATAGCCAATGATGCGCGCGCCCCCAGGCGAACCGGTCGCCATCACCACTTCGCCGGTTTCATCCAGCACGAGGGTCGGCGCCATGGAACTGCGCGGACGCTTGCCGGGCTCGGCGCGGTTGGTGGTGGGGGCCCCGCCACGTTCAGGCCGGAAGTCGAAATCGGTTAGCTGGTTGTTCAACAGAAACCCGCCCACCATAAGGTGGGAGCCGAACGCCTGCTCGATGCTCGACGTCATGGAAACCGCATTGCCGTCCTTATCGATCACCGAAAGGTGGGTGGTGGAGTATCCCTCCCGTCCCCCGCCGCCGGGGCCGAAGTTCCAGGCGCCACCGATGCCCGGCATGCCAGGAAATGCCTTGCCGCGCATTGCCTTGGGCGACATCTCCTTGGCCCGAAGCACCAGATAGCCGGGATCCAGCAGGCCCGCCGTCGGCACGGGGATAAAATCGGGATCGGCGATGTAAGTGTCGCGGTCGGCATAAGCCAGCTTACTCGCCTCCGTGATCAAGTGGACGGCATCCTCCGAGTTGGGCTCCAAGGCCGCCAGGTCCTCGTTCCGCAGAATACCCAGAATCTGCAGCGTGGTCACGCTGCCGGAGGACGGCGGCGGCATGCCGCAGATCAGCCAGATGCGGTAGGAAAGACACGCGGGCTCACGCTTCTTTGCCCGATAGGCCTTCAGGTCTGCCGCCGTCAGACGCCCAGGATTAACCTCGGCATGGCGCACCACGGAGACGAGGTCCTCGGCCATGTCGCCTTCATAGAAGACACCGGCGCCCGTCTCGGCAATCGTCGTCAGGGTCTTGGCCAGAGGCTGGTTGGTCAGGGTCTCGCCGACCGCCTTGGCATTGTGGTCGGAATCGAGAAAATACGCTGCCGAGGTCCCGAACGCACGAAGATACCCGTCCTTGGCCGCCAGGGCATGCAGGCGAGGCGGGATGGGAAAGCCGTCCATGGCCAAGCGGATAGCAGGAACGAACAGATCCTTCCATGGCAAGCGGCCATGATCCTTGTGCGCCATTTCCAGCATGCGCAAAAGCCCCGGTACACCAACCGCGAGACCTCCAACCGCCGCCTCGTGAAAACGCCGCGGCTCTCCCTCCTCGTCCAGGAACATGTCGGGCGTCGCCGCGGCAGGAGCCGTTTCGCGGCCGTCGTAGGCCGCCACCTCGCCACTGGCGGCCGAATGGTGAAGAAGAAAGCCCCCGCCCCCCAGTCCCGAGGACTGGGGTTCGACCAGGCCCAGCACCATCTGCGCTGCAATGGCCGCGTCCACGGCGCTGCCCCCCGCCTTCAGGATTTCAAGTCCGGCGTCTGCAGCAAAGGGGTTGGCGGCGACCACCATGTGGCTCTCCGCCGTGACCGGCGCGGAGCGGACGGGTTCGTCGGCGGATGCGGGCGCTGCCGCCGGCGCCTCCGCCCCATGCTGGCAGGCGCCGAGCACCAACGCCGCCGCCAGCCATACCGGAGCCACCCGCGCTATTGCAGGTATCGATGCCAAAAGGAACCGACGTTCCAGACTCATCATCCCCTCCCTCGGTGCGGCGTCATAACGCCCGTCAGAACAGAGTTCTGGACCCCTGGGGCGCCGCCGTCAAGCCGTCCCGGCCCGAGAACACACAACGCCGTATTTTTCCAATTGTTCCGACCTCAAGTTGCCGGCCTAATGATTTGATTTTCACCTACTGGGAAAAATCCCGATATAGTAACCCTTGCCCATAAATTAGAATTTCATTAGCTTAGTGGGGTCAACGGTGGTCCGAAGCATCCCGCGCCTCTGATCGAAACCGTTTTCTGGGCGGATTCAATAGACGTCCTGAAACATTTGCCGGGATGCTGTGGGCACTAGGGGTGGCCGTGGGCCGGGGGGTCCTGAAGTTTCCGCCGGTCTACTGGTTTTGTTGGGAAGGGGATTACGGTTCCTGATTTTCCAGGCCGCTGGTTTCTTTGCGGGCCAGATGGAACCGTGTTTCTGATTTTTTTGTGTTGATGGGAGTTCGGTATGACTGCACCGACAGCTTCCCCCGAACGGGTTGCCTATAACGAAGAAATTGTCAAAAAGTTCGTTATTGCCGCCACCTTCTTCGGGGTAGTGGGGTTCATCGCGGGAACGTTCATTGCGTTCCAGCTGGCCTTCCCGATCCTCAATTTGGGTCTGGAATGGACCACCTTCGGGCGCTTGCGGCCGGTCCACACCTCAGCGGTGGTTTTCGCCTTCGGCGGAAACATCATGCTGGGAACGTCGTTCTATGTGGTCCAACGCACTTGCCGTCAAACCCTGTTCGGCGGGCCGACCTTCGCCAACCTGATCTTCTGGGGTTACCAGTTGGTCATCGTGCTGGCGGCCACCGGCTACATCTTGGGTATTACCCAGTCCAAAGAGTACGCCGAGCCCGAGTGGTACGTTGATCTCCTGCTTACGGTGGTCTGGGTCATGTATTTGATAGCCTTCGCAGGGACCCTGATGACCCGGCGCGAGAGCCATATCTACGTGGCCAACTGGTTCTACCTGGCGTTCATCCTGACAATCGCCGTCCTGCATCTTGGCAATAATGTCGCGGTTCCGGTCTCCTGGACGGGCACCAAGAGCTACATCGCCATGACAGGCGTGCAGGACGCCATGACCCAATGGTGGTACGGCCACAACGCGGTGGGCTTCTTCCTCACTGCCGGCTTCCTGGGGTTGATGTATTACTTCATCCCCAAACAGGCCGAGCGCCCGGTTTATTCCTACCGCTTGTCGGTCATCCATTATTGGTCGCTGATCTTTCTCTACATCTGGGCGGGTCCCCACCACCTGTACTACACGGCACTGCCCGATTGGACGCAGACGCTGGGCATGGCCTTTTCGGTGATGCTGTGGATGCCGTCCTGGGGCGGCATGATCAACGGGCTGATGACCCTTTCCGGTGCTTGGCACAAGTTGCGCACCGATCCGGTCCTCCGCTTCCTGGTCACCTCGGTCGCTTTCTACGGTATGAGCACCTTCGAGGGCCCGGCCATGTCGATCAAGGCGGTGAACTCGCTTAGCCACTACACCGACTGGACGATCGGCCACGTGCACTCGGGTGCCTTGGGCTGGGTCGCCTTCGTCAGCTTCGGCGCGCTCTACTTCCTGGTGCCCAAGCTGTGGAACCGCGAACGTCTCTACAGCCTGCGCATGGTCACCTGGCATTTCTGGATCGCGACCATCGGCATCGTGCTCTACATCACGTCCATGTGGATCTCGGGCATCATGCAGGGCCTCATGTGGCGGGCCTATGACGAATACGGCTTCCTGCAGTATTCGTTCATCGAGACCGTCGAGGCCATGAAGCCCTATTACATCATCCGCGCCACCGGCGGACTGCTGTTCGTCGCCGGAGCGTTGATCATGGTCTACAACTTCATCAAGACGGCCAACGGCGAACTGCGTAACGAACTGGCCTTCGAAGACGTGCCCGAAACGGCACAAGAGCCGGCCAAGGTCTGAGGGAGGGGACGATGAAACACGAAATTTTCGAAAAGAACGCCATCCTGCTTATGGTCGCCGTCCTGGTTACGGTGTCGATCGGCGGCTTGGTGCAGATCGTACCTCTCTACACCATGGAGCAAACCATCGAGAAGGTAGAGGGCATGCGCCCCTACTCTCCCTTGGAGCTGATGGGACGGAACATCTATCTCCGTGAGGGGTGCTATACCTGTCACAGCCAGATGATCCGCCCCCTCCGCGACGAGCACGAGCGCTACGGCCACTATAGCCTGGCGGCGGAGAGCATGTACGACCGTCCCTTCCTGTGGGGGTCCAAGCGGACCGGCCCGGACTTGGCCCGCGTCGGCGGCAAGTACTCCAACACTTGGCACGTGGCCCACCTGGTCAATCCCCGGAGCGTGGTTCCGGAATCGGTCATGCCGCCTTACGCATTCCTGCGCAAGAAAGAGCTGGCCTTCGAGGACATCCAGGACCATCTACGTACGCTGGAGCTGCTCGGCGACCCCTATACCGCCGACATGGTCACCAACGCCAAGGACGATCTGGTCAGCCAGTCCAACGAGGATTTGGGAGATCCCGAAGCCTTGCTGGGGCGCTATCCCAAGGCCAAGGTCGGTGACTTCGACGGCGATCCCAAGCGGATCACCGAATTGGACGCCCTGATAGCGTATTTGCAGATGCTCGGTACGTTGGTGGACTTCACCACCTTCAAGCCGGATGTGAACGCCAGGTAATCACGGAGGGATCCGACGTGAATTCTATCGAAGCCGTTTATCAGTGGGCACGTCAGGCCTGGGTCATCTGGATGATTCTCCTCTTTCTGGGGATCGTCTTCTGGGCCTTTCGTCCCAAAAACAAGCGGCGCTTCGAGGAAGACGGCATGATCCCCTTCAAAGACGAGAACAACGGAGGTTAAGTCATGGCGACGCATGAAAAAGACGCCCTGACCGGTACGGAAACCACGGGTCACGAGTGGGACGGCATCAAGGAACTCAATACACCCCTGCCCAGGTGGTGGTTGTGGACCTTTTGGGGGTCGGTCATCTGGGCCATGGGGTATTTCATCGCCTATCCCGCTTGGCCGACACTTTCCGGCTACACCAAGGGAGTGCTCGGCTACAACTCGCGCCTGGAGCTGGGTAAGGAGTTGGAGGCCGTAAAACAATCGCGTTCGGTCTGGCTGGACAAGTTCGAGAAGATGTCGGTGGCCGAGGTCGCCGCCGACCAGGAACTTCTCACCTATGCCATGGCTGGCGGCAAGGTGATCTTCGGCGACAATTGCGCGCCGTGTCACGGCGCGTCCGGCTCGGGCAACTCGGGCTACCCGGTGCTGGCCGACGACGACTGGCTGTGGGGCGGCACTGTGGACGATATCGCCCAGACAATCCGCTTCGGCATCCGGACAGACCATGCCGACACGCGGAGCAACGTGATGCCACCGTTCGTCAAGGACGAGCTGATCACGGTGGAGCAAGCTGATCAGATCGCCGGCTACGTGATGTCACTTTCTGGCCAGGGAACTGTGCCCGAGGGAGACACGGCGTTGTTCGTCGAACACTGCGCGAGTTGCCACGGCCAGGACGGCAAGGGTCTGAGCGATATGGGCGGGCCCAATCTCACCGACGGCATCTGGCTCTATGGCGGCAGTAAAGAGGCCGTACTCAGCCAGATAAAGGCGCCCAAGAGCGGCGTGATGCCTGTCTGGACGGGTCGGCTCAGTGATGTCGAGATCAAGCAGGTTTCCGTCTACGTTCACTCGCTGGGCGGCGGAAAGTAGCCAATCGATTTCTCTCCCCCGCCCGGTGTCCGATACCCGGGCGGGGGATTTTTTTCACGTGTCCGTAAAGTATCTTGTTGAAGCAATGATCAAATCACCCGATTCTGGTGGAGCTTATTGAGACGCGATCTTGGGGGTCTCGCGTGACCGGGCAAGAGCCAAGCGGTGGAGAAGAAATGCCTGACAACATGCCCGCCCCGGAGAGCCCGGCACCGCCCCCCCCCCTCTACGCCAAGCAGCAAAAGATTTTTCCCCGCAGGGTTAAAGGCATCTTCCGCACGGTGAAGACCGTTTCCCTGTGGCTGTTTCTCTGCCTCTACTACTTGACGCCCTGGCTGCGTTGGGACCGCGGACCGGGCGCACCGAATCAGGCGGTCCTTATGGATATCGATGGCCGGCGGGGACACATCTTCGCCATCGAGATCTGGCCGCAGGAAGTCTACTACCTCACCGGGCTCCTGGTTCTGGCGGCGATCGGCCTTTTCTTCGCCACGTCTTTGTTCGGACGTGTCTGGTGTGGCTTCGCTTGCTTCCAGACCGTCTACACCGACCTGTTCATGATGGTGGAACGGCTTTTCCAGGGCGACCGGAACAAGGCGATCAAGTTGCACAAGGCCCCCTGGTCCATGGACACGCTGGCAAAAAAAGGGGCAACCCATGCGGTATGGCTGCTGATTTCCGCAGCCACGGCTTATACCTTCGTCCTCTACTTCAGCGATGCCTTCGAGATCACGCGCGAGGTGGTGGACCTCACCGCCGGGCCCTGGATACTGTCCTCGATCGGCTTCCTGACCTTCACCACCTACCTGTTTGCCGGGTTCGCCCGCGAACAGGTCTGCATTTACATGTGCCCCTATGCCCGTTTCCAGGGCGCGATGATGGACGAGAATTCCATGATCGTAACCTACGAATCCTGGCGCGGGGATCCTAAGGACAAGGCGAGCCCGGGACAGAATTTCACCGGTCGTGGGCATTGTGTCGACTGCCGCGTGTGCGTGCACGCCTGTCCGACGGGTATCGACATCCGCGATGGGTCTCAGCTGGAATGTATCGGCTGTGCCCTCTGCGTGGATGCCTGCGATTCTGTCATGGACCGCTTCAAGCTGCCGCGGGGGCTGATCACCTACGATTCCGAGTCCAACCAGAGGGCACGGGCCAAGGGCGGCGAAGTGAAGAACCGCCTGATCCGGCCCCGTACCTTTGCCTACATTGCGCTGATCACGTTTGTGATCGGGATCATGGTGGTAAGTTTGAGCTTCCGCTCCACACTTGAGGTCAACGTCCTCCGAGACCGGGCGCCGTTATTCGTGACCCTGTCCAATGGAAGCGTGCGCAATGGCTATACCTTCAAGGTCCTCAACATGGTGCGCGAGAAAAAGACCTATACACTCCAGACCGAAGGCCTTGAAGGCTTGAGCATGAGAGTCATTGGATTCGCGGCCGAGGGTTCGAAACAGGCCGACCTCACGGTCAAGCCGGACCGGGTAGGCAGCTTCCGGGTTTTCCTCAAGGCACGCCCGGAGACCCTGACCGAAAGCTCCACCAACATCACCTTGTTACTCGAAGACCACGCTACCGGCAAAACGGTGCGTCACGACACAGTGTTCATCGGACCGAAGAGGTAGAAAAATGGCCAAGGTGAAACAGAAGCGTTCTCGGGGTTGGTGGTATCCCTGGATCTTCGTCGGAGGCATGACCGTGGTGATCCTGGTCAACGCCGTCATGATCACGCTGGCGGTGGGAACCTTCCCCGGCATCCAAACCCAGGACTACTACCGCAAGGGGCTCGCCTACAATGAAACGCTTGCTGCGGCGAAATCCCAGAAGGCTCTGGGGTGGAAGATCGAGACGGGAATCAATGGTGGTGTGGTGAGCGCGACCTTCACGGACCGCGACGGGCACCCGATCCAGGATCTCCTCGTCGAGGCCTTCCTCATCCGCCCCACCCACGAAGGTCACGATGTCGCGGTCATTCTCAAGACGGAGGGCAATGGCCGCTACACCGCCCCGGTGGCCGTGCCGCTGCCCGGCCAGTGGACGCTCCGGGTGCACGCCAAGCGGGGCAATACCGTCTTCCAGGATACACGCAAAATCAAAATTTTCTGAGGCGGGACCTTTGACCGCCTGCCTCCACTGCGGATTGGAAATCCCCGCCACCGGTGGCACCGCCGAAGGCTTCTGCTGCCCGGGTTGCGAGGCGGCTTATGGCATCATTCAAGGGCTGGGGTTGGAGAACTATTACCGGCGCCGCTGCCTGGACGAACACCAACGCCCGCTGCGCCCTGACGAGGGCAGCCAACCTGTCGACTATTCGCTCCACGTCCGCGAACATGGGGACGGCGTCCGGGCCTTGAACCTGATGGTCGAGGGCCTGCACTGTGCCGCCTGCGTGTGGCTGATCGAGTCCATCCTGGCGCGCCAGCACGGCGTGGTGTCGGGAAGGGTCAACATGACCACCCGGCGCCTGGTTCTGATGTGGCGCGAGGCCGAGGCGGAGGCCAAGGACCTGGTCGGGGCCGTCAATGCGCTGGGCTACCGCCTAGTCCCCTTCGATCCGGCGCTGATGGACGCCGAGGCGGCACGGCGCGAAACCGAACTGCTGCGCGCCATGGCGGTGGCCGGGTTCGCAGCCGCCAACGTGATGCTGCTCTCGGTCTCGGTTTGGGCCGGGCATTTCCAGGACATGGGGCCGGCAACCCGCGACCTCATGCATTGGCTGTCGGGGCTCATCGCGCTTCCGGCCATTGTCTATGCCGGTCGGCCCTTCTTCCGTTCAGGCCTGGCTGCACTCGGGTCGGGGCGTCTCAACATGGACGTGCCGATCTCGCTGGCCGTGATTCTTGCTGCCGGTATGAGCCTGTTCGAGACTATTCGTTCCGCTCCCCACGTCTATTTTGATTCCGCCGTCACGCTGCTCTTTTTCCTGCTGGTGGGCCGCTATCTTGATCGGCGCGCGCGGGGCCGCGCCCGGTCCTCCGCCGAACACCTGTTGGCGCTCGGAGCCACCGCGGTGACGATAGTGGAGGCCGACGGAACCAAGCGCTTGGTCCCGCCGACACAGGTCGAAGGAGGCATGATGGTGTTTGCCGCCCCCGGCGACCGTATCTCGGTCGACGGCCGGGTAACCGAGGGCCGGAGCGATCTCGACACATCGCTGATCACCGGCGAGACGGTGCCGGTCGCGGTCGACCCCGGAGCCAAGGTCTTCGCCGGAACCATGAATTTATCCGGCCCGCTGCTGCTCAGGGTCGATGCGGTGGGCGAAGGCACCCTGCTGGCGGAAATCGTCCGCCTGATGGAGGATGCCGAGCGGGGCCGGGCCAAGTACGTTGCCATCGCCGACCGGGTGGCCCGGCTTTATGCTCCCGCCGTCCATTTGTTGGCGTTGGCGACCTTCCTCGGTTGGTTCCTTATCGCCGGAATTTCCTGGCAGGAGGCGCTTCTGATCGCCATCGCCGTGCTCATCATCACCTGCCCCTGCGCCCTGGGCCTTGCGGTCCCGGTAGTGCAGGTGGTGGCATCGGGGCGCCTGATGCGCCTGGGGACCCTGGTGAAATCGGGCACGGGGCTGGAACGCCTGGCCCGGATCGATACCGTGGTTTTCGACAAGACGGGGACGCTCACGCTCGGCACCCCACACCCGGTGGGGCTGGAACGGATTGACCGGGGTGACCTCGACCTTGCCGCCTCCATGGCCCAGGCGAGCCGTCATCCCCTGGCCCGGGCTCTGGCTGCGGTCCGGCCAGACGTGCCGCTGGCCTCCGGCGTCGAAGAGGAGCCGGGACGGGGCCTTAAGCTGGGGCCAGTCCGGAT
This sequence comes from Rhodospirillales bacterium, assembly GCA_003354135.1. Taxonomy (GTDB): domain Bacteria; phylum Pseudomonadota; class Alphaproteobacteria; order Rhodospirillales; family GLO-3; genus GLO-3. Next base: position 23,158 of record PIVK01000028.1, on the reverse strand, counting down.
GGGCAGCCGGTCCTGGTGCGGCCTCGAAGGGGCCGAAGGCGACGGGCCCGAATTGTGGCTGGCGCGGCCGGGACGGGAGCCAGTGCGCTTCGAATTCCTCGACCGGGCACGACCCGACGCCGCCGAGACGGTGGCCGCATTGAAGTCGGCGGGGCTCGGCGTGATTCTGATTTCGGGCGACCGTCAACGCGTGGTCGAGGCAGTGGCGGAAGAGACCGGTATTAACGATTGGCATGCGGGCGAAGATCCGGCCGGGAAATGCCGGCGGCTCGATGAGCTGCGGGTCGAGGGACGGAACGTGCTCATGGTGGGGGACGGGCTTAACGACGCACCGGCGCTGGCCGCGGCAGATGTGTCCATGTCGCCCTCCACCGCCACTGACGTCAGTCAGACAGCCGCCGACGTCATCTTCCAGGGCCGGCTCCTCGCGCCCGTCGCCAAAGCCGTCGGGGTGGCGCGGTGCGCGGACAGGCTGATCAAACAGAATTTCGCGCTGGCTTTCCTCTATAATGGAATCACGGTACCGCTGGCCATGGCCGGGGTGGTAACGCCGCTGATCGCCGCCATCGCCATGTCAGCGTCGTCGATCGCAGTGATCGCCAACGCACTTCGGTTGAACCGTGGGAGAGCCCTATGAACACGCTGCTGTTGCTGATTCCGGCCGCCCTTATTCTCGGCCTGTTGGGCCTGGGGGCCTTTCTCTGGGCCCTAAAGACCGGCCAGTTCGAGGATTTGGACGGGGCGGCCAACCGCATCCTGTTCGATGACGACCCGCCGCCCGCGCCACCGGACAAAGACCAGCAGGATTGACCGGAAAGGCCGGTCGCCGTAGCCTGTTGCGCTTTTGGGAAAAAGAGGAGTCCCAAATCCATGAGCACTTCCGGACACAGTCACGGACGCATCACCGTCCCAGCGCTCCGTGCGCGCAAGGGAAAGGGGGCCGAGCCCCTGGTGGCGCTGACCGCCTATTCGGCGCCCATGGCCCGGATGCTGGATCCGCACGTCGATATCCTGATGGTCGGGGACTCGATGGGCATGGTGCTTTATGGCCTGCCGTCGACCTTGTCCGTAACCCTGGAGATGATGATTGCCCACGGGGCCGCCGTCGTGAGGGGGAGCGAAAAGGCCTGCGTGGTCGTCGACATGCCCTTCGGGTCCTACCAGGAAAGCCCGGCTCAGGCCTTCGCCAACGCGGCGCGGGTTCTGGCGGAAACCGGGGCCCAGGCGGTGAAGCTGGAAACCGGAACCGAAATGGCGGAGACCGTTCGCTTTCTCACCGAGCGGGGGATTCCGGTCATGGCCCACATTGGATTGAAGCCGCAATCGGTCAACATGTCGGGCGGCTACCGGGCGCGCGGACGGAACGAGGACGAGGCGAAACGCATCTTCGCCGATGCCGGTGCGGTCACCGACGCCGGAGCCTTCGCCCTGTTGGTGGAAGGCACGATGGAACTGGTGGCGCAGCAGATCACCGCCGCCGTTCCCGTCCCTACCATCGGGATCGGCGCCTCCGCAGCCTGTGACGGACAAGTGCTGGTGAGCGAGGATCTGCTGGGCCTGTTTCAGGACTTTACACCCCGTTTCGTCAAGCGTTATGCGGACCTGGGGACGGAGATCGAAAAAGCGGCGGAAACTTTTGCCGCCGACGTCCGTGCGCGGCGTTTTCCCGGGCCGGAGCACTGCTTCGGTGTGAACAAAAAATCATAACCATGGACATTGTACGTACCGTTGGGGACCTTCGGAAACGGGTCGGCGCGTGGCGGGCCGAGGGGTACAGGGTCGGACTGGTGCCCACCATGGGGGCGCTTCACGAAGGGCATCTGTCGCTGGTCAAGAGGGCACTCGATATCGCCGACCGGGTGGTGGGAACCGTCTTCGTCAACCCCAAGCAGTTCGGCCTGGGAGAGGACCTGGACACCTATCCCCGGGACGAAACGGGCGACGCCAACAAGCTGGAAGGCGCCGGTTGCCACCTGCTGTTCGCGCCCGAGGTGGCGGAGATGTACCGGGCTGATGCGACGACCCGCGTCTCGGTCGCGGGGCTGGGTGATTTACTGGAAGACACCTATCGGCCCGGTTTCTTCACAGGTGTAGCCACGGTGGTGACCAAGCTGTTGCTTCAAGCCCTGCCCGACATCGCCGTGTTCGGCGAGAAAGACTATCAGCAGCTCCAGGTCATCCGACGTCTGGTGAGCGACCTGGATATCCCGGTTGCCGTCGAAGGCGCGCCGACGGTCCGCGAAGCCGACGGGTTCGCCCTATCTTCACGCAATGTTTACCTGACGCAAGAGCAGCGCAGGATCGCGCCGGTGCTTTTTACGACCGTCACCACCATGGAGCACCGGGCACGAGCCGGTGAAGACCCGGCAATGCTGGAGGAGTGGGCGGCGTTTCAATTGATCTCGGTGGGCTTCGACAAGGTCGATTACGTGACCATTAGGGACGCAGAGACCCTCGGAACCGGTCCCGAGCCTGGACGCCCGCGCCGCATTCTTGCCGCCGCTTGGCTGGGAAAAGTGCGTTTGATTGACAACATCGCCGTTTGAGATTTTTGGAATCAGGAACGCTTTACTTGGCGTCGGTCGGGGCCCCTGGTTAGGATATCGATAGCCTGCTTATCGCCCATCATGACTGATCCGGTAGACGGCCCCGGCCCGGTCGTCCGAGACCAGCAGAGATCCGTCCGGCAGTTCCGCGATGTCCACCGGCCGGCCCCAGGCCTTGCCGTCCCTGAGCCAGCCCTCGATGAACGGCCCGTATCCTTCGGCCCTGCCATCGTCCGTCAACCGCACCCGGACCACACGGTAACCATCGGGCACGCCGCGGTTCCACGATCCGTGCTGGGCGACGAAGGCATCACCGCGGTAAGGACCGGGAAACTGCCTTCCGCGATAGAAATGAATTCCGAGTGCGGCCACATGGGCCCCAAAGGCGATCTCGGGGCCAACGGCTCCGGCGGGGACCGGCTCGCGGGCGAATTGTGATGTCCTGGCACTGCCGCCGCCATGGAAGGGAAAGCCGAAGTGGAGCCCCCGTCGGGGCGCCCGGTTCAGTTCGTCCGGCGGCAGGTCGTCACCCATGTGATCCGCGCCGTTATCGGTGAAGTGAAGCTCACCTGTCGCCGGGTGGAAATCCATCCCCACCGAGTTGCGCACCCCTTGGGCAAAGATCTTGGGCGTGCCGCCGCCGGCCTCCAGGGTGACGATGGTGCCCTCGTAGCCCTTGGGCCGGCAGATGTTACACGGCGCCCCGATGGCAATATAGAGCTGCCCGTCCGGACCCATCGTCATATAGCGCCAGCCATGCCAGGAATTATCCGGCAGGCCGGTGAACAGGATCTCCGGCTCCGCACGCCCGAGGCTGGCCCGTCGATATCGAACGATCCGGTGCTGTTCCGCCACATAGAGGAAATCTTGGTCCAATGCGATACCGTTGGGAGCCTTGAGACCCGTCAGCACTTCGGACACGGTCCGGGTCTCGAGGTCCACCGCATAGACGGATGCCGCACGGGTGCCGACAAAAAGCTGGTCCCGCCCCACCCGGAGAGAGCGGGCGCCCGGAACCCGGGCGAACAACTCGATCCGGAATCCTTCGGCGAGGCGCAACTCATCCAGCGGCAGCTCGGCCGCCGCAGGAACGGTGAGGAGCCCAGCCAGGAGAAGGACGGCAAGACGGATCATGGGATTAATTAATACCAAGGTGCGGTGATAATGACCCATAGTATAAGTCTACACCTCGTCCCCCTCCCAAGGGAAGACGATCCAAGTATCCTGTGCGACCTCTTCGAGATAGGTGTCGACCGCCGACCGGCCGGCCGGCTTGGCGTAGATCGCGGCCACATGGGCGCGAGACAAAAGCCGGCGCACCATCGCGATCGTGCCGCCCGTATCCACAAGATCATCGATGACGAGCCAATTCCGTCCGTCGCTGACGGCTGCCCGTTCGGGAGCCTTGAGAATCTCGACGTCCCCGGGCACACGTCCTTCGTAGCTGGCGAGCCCCAAGGTATCGATGACACGGATGTCCAGCGCGCGGGCAATCAAAAGGGCGGGGACCATGCCCCCCCGGGTGATCGCCACCATGCCCTCCCATGGTTCCTTCCCGGACAGCTTTTCTGCTAGACGCCGCGCGTCCCGTTCGATATCGGTCCAGCCCAGGGCCAGTGTCCGGGATGCGGAAGACATCGGATCATCTTCTCTCAGCCGGGGAAAGACGAAGGCCGGCCCCTGGCAGGGGAACCGGCCTTCACAAGACTTCCACTGCCTGTCCGCGTCAACGCAGGTAGAGGTGGACCTCCGCTCCCCGGGCAGCGGTCACGACCTTGTTGGACATGGCGATACGGTTGGAGGACAGCCCCATATCCATCAGCGAACGCTTCACTGTGTCGGCATGGCGGCGGGCCTTGGTGGTGTTTATCGCCTGGCGTGCCGCCCCGCCGGTTGCCGAGGCCACGGCCACCAGATCGAAAGTGGCGTCGGGCCGATTCTCCAGAACTTTGCTCACAGCGTTGTAGAGCGCCTGCTGATAGGCAACATTCGCCCGGTCAAAGCGGATGACGACCAGAGGCCGCCGGCCCGCCGTGTTCTGCGCCGCCAGGGGGCCCGACGGACGGGCCAGGGCAAGACCGGTACGGTTCGGCAAGCTGGCGCCGAGGATCTCGCCGTTCTTGATCGCTATGGATAGAAGGTTGAGGTTGCTGCGCTCGATCGTCACGTAATTGGTCTGGCGCTGGACGTCTTCGGAGGCCTCCTTGAGAAGGCGGTCAATAAGCACGACGGTGCGGTTGACCTCGTCCTCGAGGATCGCCAGTTGGCGGTGGTCCTCATCCACCGCACCCGAGATGCCAAAGGTGGCCTGCGCCCGCTCCGACAGATAGGCCGACATGGTCGAATCACCGGACACGGCAGTCGCGAGCTTGTTCATCTCGCTGATGTCGACCGAGATCCGATCGAGATCGGTCTGGGCGGTGTTGAACTGCTGCACCAGGATCGGGTTGCCCCGGGTGGTGCCCACCTGAAGGCGCACATTGATCGCCGCCACGGCGCCATGATAGCGTTGCGAGTCCTGGACAATGCGGGCACGGAGGTCCTGTAGGCCCCCGTTGTGCTGCGAAACCGAAGCCTGCATGCGCGTCAACTCCTCGCGCAACTCCTGCACCTTTTTCCCGACAAGGGTCCCCGTAGAGGAACCGGCCGTCACGCCGGCGGGCTCAAAGTCTCCCGTACCCAACGGCGGCTGGCCGGGCGCGATCACCATTTCGGCGTCAGCAGTAGCCGGAGCCCCTCCCTCGGCAGCAACCTGCCGTGTCTCGGCCTCTGCCGGATCTTCGCCGGTCAGAGAAGGCCAAAGCGCGTCTTCGGTAAAAGAACAGGCTGGCAACAAAAGTGCCGCCCCCACAACAACTGCCCGGAACCTCGATAGAACCATCTTGCGAATCGGCCTTGTGCTCGTAAGAGAACTCTCAATTAACCCCCGGCATGTACTTGGGAATCATAAAAATAATCCCCACCCCTTGCCGTTCGGCCTGATATTACTCAAAGGCACAACACACCACAAGTTCCGATTTTTAAAGCCTGGGATGGCGTTCAGAAACCTCCTGCCAAGTCAGGACCTTCCCCAAAAATTCCCGGCCTAACCCGAGAGAGATTCGAGGCAAGGCCCGTGCGGCAAACGACGGGCGCCTGGGCGCCCTGGCACGGACCTCGCGGACACCGTCAGCCTGGCCGTAGCTCTGCTTGACGAGGCGGACGGCTTCCTCGATCCGCCATCGGGTGAGATAGGCCTAAACCACCCACCACGGGCCGGGACCTCCTCGGTATTTTTGGAGAATATTTTGTCATCGATTCTGCGAATCGCATGTCGCTTATCCTTCCGGCGCCCCCCTTTCAGGAAGATGCCGGCCCAAAACCGGGGTTGGTGCGACAAAGATGGCCACGTTTGATGCAAAACGACACTGGTGATGCAAGACGACACTGGCACCTCGCCCGGCGGGAGGCTAAAACGGGTGGAGACTTAAGGTTCAAGTTGCTCGAAAACCGACCCCTTGGAAGGCTGATCGGAATGAGTTTGTACCGCCTGATGCTCCGACGTGCCTCGGAAGGACGCCCAATTCGGATCGGCCTCATCGGCGCGGGGCGGCTGGGCAAATCGTTGCTGGCACAGGCGCTATGGACCCCCGGTCTTCATGTGATGGCTGTGGCGGAAACGGCATACGACAAGGCAGCCGCCGCGCTGAAAGCCGTTGGCTGGCCGGCCGAGCGTTACGCCGCCCGGTCGCCTGCCAAGGCCATCGCCGAAAGAGGCGTCTGGATTACTGATAATGCCGAAGACCTGATCGCCGCCGGCGGGCTTGAAGTTGTCGTGGAGGCGACGGGCCTCGCCAACCAGGGAATTCGCCATGCGCTGCTTGCCTTCGAGCGGGGCCGCCATGTGGTGATGGCCAATCTGCAGGCCGACGCCCTGGCCGGCCCCTTGATGGCGCTGAAGGCGAGAAAGGCCCAACTGGTCTATTCGCTGGCAAAAGGCATGACACCGGCCATTCTGAGCGATCAGATCAACCGGGCCCGGGCGTCCGGGCTCGAGGTGGTGACGGCGGGGCGGGGAGTGGTCTTTGGGGCCCACTTGCCAACTATCAACCCGTCCACGGTCTGGGACACGCTTGAGCTTGACCCTGAGGGGCCGGAAGCCCAGGACCTCAATCCGTCCGCCTTGGTCTCCTTGATGGACGGAACCACGGCCGCCCTCGAAATGGCGGCAACGGCAAATGCATGTGACCTGGAGCCTCCTCCGGAGGGATTGAGCTTCACCCCCTGCACCATCGGAGACCTGTCCAAACGCATGGTGCCGAAGTCCGATGGCGGCGTCGTGAAAAGGGTCGGACTTGTCGATACGGTGTCCGACACCGACGCCAAAGGAAAGTCCATCAAAGACGGGCTCGGCAACGGGACTTACGTCGTGGTCAACACGGAACCGGCGTGCGCGGACAGGATCTTCGGAAGACCGGTGAAACCGAATGCCCCCGAGCGCTTTGCCGCCCTTTGGCAGCCGGAACGACCGTTGGGCCTGGAACTGCCGCTGAGCGTGGCGGCTGCCGCTTTGCGCGGCGAGCCGACGGGCAGTCCTAAAGCCTTCCGGGCCGACGTCGTCACCTATGCCAAGAAGGGGCTGGACCCCGGGCAGGTGCTCGACGGCGAAGGCGGATACACGGTTCAGGGGTGTCTGATGGATTCCGACGAAGCCATCGACCAGGGCTGCCTGCCCATCGGGTTCGCCGCGCATGCGCGCCTCAAGACCCACATCGCGGTCGGCCATCCGATCCGCTGGTTCGACGTCGATGTCGATCCGGCCAACGACGAAAGCGATGTTCTGGCCTTTCGCCGCCAGATGGAATTGCGCTTTGCGGGACGGGCGGCCAAGAATTTCAAATAGATGAGAGCCACTCTTTACAGATTGCGGCTCGCCCCCTACCTTTTCGGTGTTAGCAGGTGCACAATTGAGGCAGAGTCGCACCCATGTTCGAAGGGCCGCTGGTTGAATATCGAGCCAAGATTGCCACGGGCGACTTGGAGGCCGATCCGGTTCAGGCGCTGGCGGTAGAAAAACTGCAGAGCCTTCATGACGCATTGAACCATTACGAACCGGCGTCAAACGGCGCGGAGAGCTGGACGGTACGCTTCGGACTGAGACGGCGCCGGGCGGCACCTCCCCAGGGACTTTATCTTTACGGCGGCACGGGACGCGGCAAGTCGATGCTGATGGACCTGTTCTTCCGCACCGCGCCGATAAAGAGCAAGCGTCGCGTCCACTTCCACGCTTTTATGCAGCAGGTCCACCGCAGACTGGCCGAATACAGCAAGCTCAAGGGCCGTGAGGCCGATCCCATCCCCCCGATGGCCAAAAGGCTGGCCGAGGAAACCACACTGCTCTGTTTCGACGAATTTCAGGTGCTCGACATCACCGATGCGATGATCCTGAGCCGCCTGTTCGAAATCCTGTTCGAGCAAGGGATGGTGGTGGTCGCCACCTCCAACCGCCCTCCCCGGGGCCTCTACGAGGACGGCCTGCAGCGCGAGCAGTTCCTGCCTTTCATCGACATGATCGTGGAGCGTCTCGATGTCTTTGGGTTGCACGGGGACAAGGACTTTCGCCTCGACCGCCTGACCGAGATGGGCGTCTATCTGGTGCCCCACGACCACGAGACCGACCGCACGCTGGGCAACTGTTTCACGCGGCTGACCAATGGGGCCGAGGCCGAGAGCGATGTCATCGACGTCCAGGGGCGCGAGATCGTCATCCCCCTGGCGGCAGATGGGGTGGCGCTGGCGGGCTTCGATGACCTCTGCGGCAATGTCCCGCCGTTGGGCCCCGCCGATTACCTGAAACTGGTGGAGCGCTACCACACCCTGATCCTGGCCGACATCCCTCGCATGGGTCCCGACATGCGGAACGAGGCTAAGCGTTTCGTGACCCTGATCGACGCGCTCTACGACACCCAGACGCGCCTCATCTGCTCCGCCGCCAGCGAGCCCGACGGACTCTACCCCGACGGACATGGGGCGCTTGAGTTTCAGCGCACGGCCTCGCGGCTGATGGAGATGCGCTCACCGGAGTATATCAAGATGCGGTACGAGGTCTGATCCAGCCCCAATGCCGCATCGCAACATCCTTAAATGTATTTGAAAACAAGAATTTCAGCATATCCTGAGGCGGTAAATTCGCTTCCCCGCCCTTGCTCTCGTACATGAAAACCGGTACACACCCCGGGTAATTCCGGCCACGTAGCACAGTCGCCTCTCGAACGGTCCGGCTCCGGGGGCACTTAAACCATACAATGGGGGACGTCATGGCACGCAATAAGATCGCGTTCGTTGGCGCCGGCATGATCGGCGGAACTCTGGCTCATCTGGCCTCGCTCAAGGAACTGGGCGACGTGGTGGTGTTCGACATTATCGAGGGCATCCCGCAAGGCAAGAGCCTCGATCTGTCGGAATCCGGCCCCATCGAGGGCTTCAATGCCGGGCTTTCGGGCACCAACCGGTACGAAGATCTGAAGGGCGCCGACGTGGTCATCGTCACCGCCGGCGTGCCGCGGAAACCCGGCATGAGCCGTGATGACCTCATCGGTATCAACGCCAAGGTCATGCAGGCGGTGGGACTGGGCATCAAGGAGAATTGCCCCGACGCCTTCGTGGTCTGCATCACCAACCCGCTGGACGCCATGGTCTGGGCCCTGCGCGAGGTTTCGGGCCTGCCGCCGCACAAGGTGGTCGGTATGGCGGGCGTTCTGGACTCGGCCCGATTCCGGTTTTTCCTCGCCGAGGAGTTCGGGGTTTCTGTCGAGGACGTCACCGCCTTCGTGCTGGGCGGACACGGCGACACCATGGTGCCGCTGCTGCGTTATTCCACCGTCGCCGGCATCCCGGTGCCGGATCTGATCAAGATGGGCTGGTCGACGAGCGGAAAGATGGACCAGATCGTGCAGCGGACCCGCGACGGCGGCGCCGAGATTGTCGACCTCTTGAAGACCGGCTCGGCCTATTACGCCCCGGCGTCGGCCGGCATCCAGATGGCGGAAGCCTACTTGCGCGACCAGAAGCGCGTTCTGCCCTGCGCGGCCTATGTCGATGGCCCCTACGGGGTCGACGGACTCTATGTCGGCGTTCCGGTGGTCATCGGCGCCGACGGCGTCGAGCGGATCGTGGAAATCCAACTCGACACCGAAGAAAAAGCCCTGTTCGACAAGTCGGTGGAGCATGTTCGCTCGCTAATCGAGGTGACCAAGGGCCAGATGGACTAACAGGGCGACTCTCCAGTCAAGGAAGACCAATGAACATCCACGAATATCAAGCAAAGCAGCTTCTCGGCAGGTTCGGGGTTGCGGTGCCGCGCGGCGGCGTCGCCTACACTCCGTCCGAGGTCGAGCAGGTGACCAAGGATTTGGGCGGCCCGGTTTGGGTCGTTAAGTCGCAGATCCACGCCGGCGGCCGCGGGGCCGGTCGATTCAAGGAAGACCCCGACGGCAAGGGCGGCGTGCGTGTCGTCAAGTCGGCGAACGAAGTGGTCGAGAACGCCAAGGGTATGCTGGGCAAGACTTTGGTCACCAAGCAAACCGGCAGCGCTGGCAAGGAGGTCAAGCGCATCTACATCGAGGAAGGCTGCGACATCGCGCGCGAGCTCTACCTCAGCCTGCTGATCGACCGCGCCACGTCGCGCATCACCATCATGGCCTCGACCGAGGGCGGCATGGAGATCGAGGAGGTGGCCGCGGCAACCCCGGAGAAGATCCTGAAAGTGGCCATCGACCCCGCCACCGGCATCCAGCCCCACCACGCCCGAAAGCTTGCCTTCGGGCTGGGCCTCGAGGGCAACCAAGTCAAATCTGGCGTCAAATTCATGATGGCCATGTACAAGGCCTTCACCGAACTCGACGCCTCTCTGGTCGAGGTCAACCCGCTGGTGGTCACCGGCGACGGCGACGTCATCGCCTTGGACGCCAAGATGAACTTCGACGACAACGCGCTGTTCCGCCACAAGGACGTGGAAGAACTGCGCGACGCCGACGAGGAGGACCCCGCGGAACTGGAAGCCGCCCAGCACGACCTCAACTACATCAAACTGGACGGCAACATCGGCTGCATGGTTAACGGCGCCGGCCTCGCCATGTCGACCATGGACATCATCAAGCTCTACGGCGGAGCCCCCGCCAACTTCCTGGATGTCGGCGGCGGCGCCACCAAAGAGCGCGTCACAGAAGCTTTCAAGATCATCCTCCGCGACCCCAAGGTCGAGGGGATTCTTGTCAACATTTTCGGCGGCATCATGCGTTGCGACGTCATCGCCGAAGGCGTGGTCACAGCAGCCAAGGAAGTCAGCCTCAACGTGCCTCTGGTAGTGCGGCTTGAAGGCACCAACGTGGACCTGGGCAAGCAGATCCTGTCCCAGTCTGGTCTCGCAATCGTGTCCGCCGACGACTTGGCGGATGCCGCCGAGAAGGTGGTCAAAGCCGTGAAGGAGGCGAAGTAATGGCTGTCCTCGTCGACAAGAACACCAAGGTCATATGCCAAGGCTTCACCGGCGCGCAGGGCACCTTCCACTCCGAGCAGGCCATCGCCTACGGGACGCAAATGGTCGGCGGCGTGACGCCGGGCAAGGGCGGCTCAACCCACCTGGACCTGCCGGTTTTCGACACGGTTGCCGATGCGGTCGGGAAGACGGGGGCCAACGCCACCGTGATCTATGTCCCGCCGCCGTTTGCGGCCGACGCGATCCTGGAGGCCGTCGACGCCGAGATCCCGCTCGCCGTCTGCATTACCGAAGGAATTCCGGTGTTGGACATGATCCGCGTCAAACGGGCGCTTCACGGCTCCAAGACGCGGCTCATCGGCCCCAACTGTCCGGGCATCATCACCCCCGGCGAGTGCAAGATCGGCATCATGCCAGGGCACATCCACAAGCGGGGCAAGGTCGGCATCGTCTCGCGCTCCGGCACACTGACCTACGAGGCGGTCGCCCAGACCACGGCCGCCGGGTTGGGTCAGTCGACCTGTATCGGCATCGGCGGTGACCCGGTCAACGGCACCGACTTCATCGACTGCCTGGACGCCTTCCTGGCCGACGACGAGACCGAAGCCATCGTCATGATCGGCGAAATCGGCGGCACTGCGGAAGAGGAAGCGGCCGAGTTCCTGACCCAATCCAAGGTCACAAAACCGACGGTCGGCTTCATCGCCGGCCTCACCGCCCCTCCGGGGCGGCGCATGGGCCATGCGGGCGCCATCATCTCCGGCGGCAAGGGCACGGCCGGAGACAAGATTGAAGCGCTCAAGAACGCCGGTATCCACGTCTCCGAAAGCCCGGCCGCCATCGGCCAGACCATGGTCAAGGCGCTGGGCGGCTGATCCACGAACTCCTTATCAGGCCTATCCGCCGGCGGGACCCGAAAGGGTTCCGCCGGTTTTTCTTGCCCCTCTGCCGGCTTTAGTGGAGATTGCGGTTTAGTGGAGATTGCGGGCGGGAGTGAAACAGTGGTTGTTCGCGGGGGCTTTTTTCGTCCGGCATCCATCGCCCTTCTGACGCTTTTCTTGGGCTTGGCGCCTGTGAAAGGCTTTGCACTGGAGCTTGGCCTAACCTCTAGCCATGTCTGTGGGTTATGGACCAACATCAATTCGGCGTTTCTCGAACTCCAGAAGCATAAGTTCCCAAGCCCGGAGTTTTCGGATCAGCTCGAATCCATGGCCCCGGAAACATTCGACGGGAAACGCTCGGCGTCCGTGTATGAACGGGCAAATCGCCTATGGCTCAGACTGACCGGGACGTTCGATTTGGGACATCTCCCGCCGCCCCCCTCTTGGATCGTCGATTATCAGTCCCTGGAAGTCGGGGGTGATGGCGAGAAGAAGGCGATCATTCCGAGCCCGGTTTTCGTCCTCTCCTCGCAGATATTAAATGCGCTGGTTGATTCCATCGTTGAGACCACGAATGGCACGGTCCCCATCAGCCGCTTTTATGCCGAAAATGAGATGACAGGGAAGACGCCCAACGACGTCTTCAGTCTCATGGACTTGCTGGGCCGGCGGCTGGATCTGCTCGTTAGCCACTGGAAACCTGGCGTCTCGGAGCGAAGGGGAGGTAAATGACGATTCTCCGGTCCATGCGAATCACGACCTTCGGATGGATTGTTTCCATTGGCCTGTTGATCGCCGTTGCAACAGCCATGACCCTCTCCCTTGTCGCTGTTCATAACGCCGAGAGCATGGACAGGACCTGGACCCAATTTGAAAAGACCTCCACCCAGAAGGCCCTGCTCTTGAGCCAGATCCGTGGCCTTCTCGGCTATGACGGCATGATCCATCACTTCAAGAACTACGTCCTGCGGAAGGAACGTTGGAGAGCCGTTGCCGTCCATAAGAGACTGCTCCAGCTTTCCATCGCGCTCACAGCCTACCAAGGCTTGGGAATGGACGAGCAGGAGCGCAAGGCGTTCTCCGGATTGCTTTCGATCGCGGATCAGTACAAGGGGATGGTTCCCGTGGCCGAAGCGATGGCGGGAAAGGGATATTCCTCCGTCGAAATTGATAACGTCGTCAAGATCGACGATACCATTGGGGTCGAGGCGCTCGACATCTTGGATCAGCGATTGACGGCATTACACCGGTCCTACGCCGAACGGGTTAGAGGGGCGGTTTCCGCCATCACCGCGTTCTCAGTGGGTTCAGGCGCCGCTCTCGTCGGGATCCTGCTTGTCCTGGCCCTGGTTACCATCTGGTTCTCCCATTGGCGGTTGATCCGCCCGTTGCAAAACCTTGTCTCTGGTCTTGGACGCGTAAACCCCCACGATCCGGGAACAGACCGCCTTCCGTTCACCGAAGACATTAACGGGACGGAACTCGGTTCCCTTGTCCAGGCGAGCAACAAATTTCTGGATGCCGTGCACGCGCATTCGGTTCGGCGTCAACGGGCAGAAATCGAAGTCCGTGACCGTGAGGAGCATTTGCGCACCATCGTTGAGAACGCCGTGGATGCGATCATCACCATAGATACGAACGGCAAAATCCTGTCCTTCAACGCCGCCGCTTCGAGTGTGTTCGGATACCCGCCAGGAGAGGTCTTGGGCAGGAACGTTTCCATTCTTATGCCGGAACCAGATCGATCCCGGCATGACCAATATCTGCGCCAATATCTAAAGACCGGCGAGGCGAAGATCATCGGGATTGGCCGCGAGGTGAAGGGCGCGCGCGAGGATGGAAGCAAGTTTCCCATGCATCTCACCGTGAGCAAAACCAAAACATCCGAGGGGATCACATTCACCGCGATTGTTCGCGACATAACGGCGGAGAAGGAGTCCGAACTCAAGCTTCGTATCGCCAAGCAAGAAGCCGAGAAGGCCAATCGTGCCAAGTCGGAGTTCCTGGCCAGCATGAGCCACGAGTTGAGAACGCCCATGAATGCGATCCTCGGCTTCACCCAACTCATTGCAAGCAGCCCCACCGATCCTCCGACCGAGAGCCAGAAAGAATATCTCGGCCTTGTCTTGAAAAGTGGGGGCCAACTCATGGAACTGATCGACTTGGTGCTCAACCTCAGTGAGATCGAGGCCGGTCATATGAAAGTAGATATCTGCGAAGTCCAGGTTATGCCTCTCATCGAAGAGTGCCTGGTCAGCCTGTCTCCCCGTGCCGAGGCAATGGGAGTCACTCTCGGGACCGAAGGCGACGGCTATCCGTTGCCAAAGGTACAGACAGATCCCGCCTTATTGCGTCAGGTTCTGCTTAACCTCATGTCCAATGCGATCAAATACAATATGCAGGGCGGCCGGGTGGCCGTGGACGCCGGAGTAACGGATCAGGATGATCTGCGAATCAACGTCCACGACACGGGTCCCGGCATCTCGAAGGAAAAACAAAAGGACCTATTCGTCCCGTTCAACCGTCTGGGACGCGAGGCCGGTAGAATCGAAGGGACCGGTAGCGGTCTCTTCATTTCCAAACGCATCATGGAAGCACTGGGGGGGAGGATAAGTTTCAGGTCGGAGCAAGAACAGGGAAGCGACTTCTGGATCGACCTTCCCATTGCAGGATCGGAAAGCCGTGAATAGGTGATCCCGGCTGGAAATGCCTCATTCGGGTTGGTCCGCCGAGGATTCGGACCTGGATGTTCATGCTCGAGGGTGATCTTTCAGGCAGCCTCGTCTGGAACGTCTCCCTTCATATTCGAAACCCCGGGAAAAAAAGTCAAACCCTCCCTGGACATGTTGCCAGGTGGCCGCCACATTGGCGTATATTAACGTGCCTGCGAACGGAAGGGCCGGGGGCACCTAATGCCTTCTGGACGGGGATCATGACCGAGACACTCGAGAGTTTCCTCAACGGCTCCAACGCCCATTTCGTCGCCGAACTTTATTCCCGCTATCTTGAGGACCCGGCGTCGGTCGACCGCAGTTGGGTCGCCTTCTTCACCGATGTCGGCGAAGAAGCCCGGGCCGTGCTGGACGATCTGCGCGGCGCTAGCTGGGCACCATCAGACACGGCCGTGATCCAACCGGGCGGCGGCAACGGCGGCCTGGCGGCTGAAACGCCCGTCCCCGCGGCCGTTCCCCCCGCCACTACCGCAGGAGCACGCGGCGTGCGCGCGGCGACACTGGATTCCATCCGCGCCTTGATGATGATCCGCAGCTACCGCGTGCGCGGCCACCTGATCGCCAACTTTGATCCTTTGGGCCTGGAAGGTAACGATCACCACCCGGAACTCGACCCCAAGACTTACGGCTTCATGGATTCCGACATGGACCGGCCGGTCTTCATCGACCACGTGTTGGGGCTGGAGACGGCGACGGTGCGCCAGATCCTGGAGGTGTTGAAGGAGACCTACTGCGGCTCCATCGGCGTCGAGTTCATGCACATCCAAAACCCGGAGGAGAAGTCCTGGATCCAGCGCCGGATCGAGTCCATCCACAACCGCACCCAGTTCACGCTGCGCGGCAAACGCGCTATCTACGAGCGCTTGGTCGAGGCCGAGGGGTTCGAGCAGTTTCTCCACATCAAGTACACGGGCACCAAGCGCTTCGGGCTCGACGGTGGCGAGGCGGTCATCCCGGCCATCGAACAGGTGCTGAAGCGCGGCAGCCAGCTGGGGGTCAAGGAGGTGGTGTTCGGGATGCCGCACCGCGGGCGCCTCAACATGCTCGCCAATATCATGCACAAGCCCTACCAGGCCATTATTTCCGAGTTCCAAGGCCATGCCGCAAACCCGGACGCCGTGCAGGGTTCGGGGGACGTCAAGTACCACATGGGCACCTCGGCCGACCGGACGTTTGACGGCAATATCGTGCACCTCTCGCTGACCGCCAATCCGTCTCACCTGGAGGCGGTGAACCCTGTAGTGCTGGGCAAGATCAGGGCCAAACAGGTCCCCCGCGGCGCGCTTGGTTCCAAGCAGGTGCTGGGTATCCTCTTGCACGGAGACGCCGCCTTCGCCGGCCAGGGCCTGGTAGCCGAGGGCCTGGGCCTTTCCGAGCTCAAGGGCTACAAGACGGGCGGCACCATCCATTTCGTCGTCAACAACCAGATTGGATTCACCACGGCGCCCCGGTACTCGCGTTCGTCTCCCTATCCGTCGGATGTCGCCAAGATGATCCAGGCGCCCATTTTCCACGTCAACGGCGACGACCCGGAAGCCGTGGTCCATATCGCTCGTATCGCCACCGAGTTCCGCCAGGAGTTCGGCCGTGACGTGGTCATCGACATGTTTTGCTATCGGCGCCACGGCCACAACGAGGCCGACGAGCCCATGTTCACCCAGCCGATCATGTACCGCACCATCGCCGGTCATCCGACGGCGCGTACCATCTATGCCGGCCGGCTGGAGGACGAAGGCGTGTTGACTGCCGGGGATGCGGACCGAATGACCGCCGATTTCCGAACCCGCATGGACGAGGCCTTCGAGGCTGGTGCCAGCTACCGCCCCAACAAAGCCGACTGGTTGGAGGGGAAATGGGCGGGCCTCGTGCATCTGGCCGGCGAAGAGGAGTTCCGAGAGTTCGATACCGCCGTCGACATGGAGGAATTGAAGGCTGTCGGAACAGCGATTTCGAAACCCCCGGGGGATGGCTTCGCCGCCAACTCCAAGATCCTGCGCCAGATCAAGACCAAGCGGAAGATGATCGAGGACGGATCGGGCATCGACTGGGCGACAGGCGAAGCCCTGGCCTTCGGAACCCTGCTGGCCGAAGGGACGCCGGTTCGGCTCTCGGGCCAGGACTCGGGCCGCGGCACCTTCTCGCACCGCCATTCGGTGTTGATCGACCAGCAGACCGAGGATCTGTACATCCCGCTCAACAACGTTTGCGCCGGCCAGGCCGATTACGAGGTCATCGACAGCCCGCTGATGGAGGCCTCGGTGTTGGGCTTCGAATACGGCTATTCCCTAGCCGATCCGGAAGCGCTGGTGTTGTGGGAAGGGCAGTTCGGTGACTTCGCCAACGGGGCGCAGGTCATCATCGATCAGTTCATCTCGTCCGGTGAATCCAAGTGGCTGCGGATGACGGGGCTGGTGATGCTGCTGCCCCACGGGTACGAAGGCCAGGGCCCCGAGCACTCCTCGGCCCGCCCCGAGCGCTACCTGCAACTCTGCGCCGAAGACAACATGCAGGTGGTCAACCTGACCACCCCGGCCCAGTACTTCCATGCCCTCAGGCGCCAAATGCGGCGCAATTACCGCAAGCCGCTGATCGTCATGTCCCCCAAGTCGCTTCTGCGCCACAAGCTGGTGACCTCCAAACTGGGCGAGATGGGGCCGGGAACAGGGTTCCACCGCGTGCTGCCGGAAAAGGCCACACTGGTCCTCGACAAGAAGGTTCGCCGGGTGGTGCTCTGCACGGGCAAGGTCTACTATGACCTGTTGGAGGTACGCCGCACCCAGGAGATCAAGGACGTGGCTATCGTGCGGGTCGAACAGCTCTATCCCTGGCCGCGCCAGAGCCTCATTCAACAGCTCTCGCGCTACCCCAAAGCGGAGATGGTTTGGTGCCAGGAGGAACCGGCCAACATGGGCTACTGGACTTTCGTCTACCCTCGCCTCGACAACATTGTGGGCGAACTGCGGGGACCGGCGATCCGTCCCGTCTATGCCGGGCGCAGGGCCTCCGCCTCTCCGGCGACCGGTTTGTTGAAGAACCACAAGGCGGAGCAAGGGGCGCTCCTGGAACAGGCATTGATGGCGCCGATCGAGACCATCCCCCAGCCTTTCCGGCGCAAACCCCTTTGAGAACAGGCCTGAACATCCCATTTTCTATGACCTAGTTTTGAGTTGAGGACAACATGACAACGAAAATCACGGTGCCGGCGTTGGGAGAATCGGTCACGGAAGCCACCGTGGTGAAGTGGTTCAAACAACCCGGCGACGCAGTCGCCACCGACGAACCCCTGGTGGAGTTGGAGACCGACAAGGTGACGGTCGAGGTTCCGGCGCCTTCGGCGGGAACCTTGACCGCCATCACAGCGCCCGAGGGCACCGAGGTCGAAGTCGGCGGCGCCCTGGGAACCATCGGCGAGGATGGAGCCGCGCCGGCACCGGAACCCAAGGCAGAAAAAGCCGCGCCCGCCCCCGAACCTGCTCCTGCTCCGGCCAAGGCCGCGCCCCTGTCGCCCGCCGTGCGCAAACTGGTGGAAGAGAACGGCCTCGACCCGTCCTCCATCTCCGGCACCGGCAAGGATGGGCGCCTGACCAAGGCAAATGTGCTTGAGCACATGGAAAAAGGAGGGCTTGAGCACATGGAAAAAGGAGGGCTCGCCCACATGGAGAGTCCTACAGCGACCCCCACTCCGGCCCCGGCACTCGGCGCACCGGCAGCGGCCGCCCAATACCCGCCGCGTCCAGCCGGGCCGCGCGAGGAGAAGGTGCGCATGACGCGGCTTCGCAAGCGCGTCGCGGAACGCCTGAAGGAGGCCCAGAACACGGCCGCCATGCTAACCACCTTCAATGAATGTGACATGTCGGCGGTGATGACGCTGCGCAAGGACCGTCAGGACGCCTTCACCAAGAAGCACGGGGTGAAGCTCGGTTTCATGTCCTTCTTCCTCAAGGCCGCGGTGGTGGCGCTCCGCGAGTTCCCGGCGGTCAACGCCGAGATCTCCGGCGACGATATCATCTACAAGAACCACTACGACATCGGTGTCGCGGTGGGGACGGAACAGGGCCTGGTGGTGCCGGTGGTGCAGGATGCCGATGCGCTTTCCTTCGCCGGCATTGAAAAGACCGTCGCCGACCTCGGCGCCCGGGCCCGCGAGGGCAAGCTCTCCATGGAGGAACTCACGGGAGGCACCTTCACCATCACCAACGGCGGCATCTACGGGTCGCTGATGTCGACGCCGATCCTCAACCCGCCCCAGTCGGGAATCCTCGGCATGCACAAGATCCAGCCCCGCCCCATGGTGATGCCGGACGGCACCATCGCGGCCCGGCCCATGATGTATTTGGCGCTCAGTTATGACCACAGGGTCATCGACGGCCGCGAGGCGGTGTCGTTCCTGGTGCGCGTCAAGGAATGCATCGAAGACCCGCAACGCATCATGCTTGACACCTGAAACACAAGGGGAAGAAACATGGCCGACACATTCGATCTTGTCGTCATCGGTGGCGGCCCCGGCGGCTATGTGGCGGCCATCAAGGCGGCACAGCTGGGGCTTAACGTCGCCTGCGTCGACAAACGCGAGACTCTGGGCGGCACCTGCCTCAACGTGGGCTGCATGCCGTCGAAAGCGTTGTTGCAGTCCTCGCACCACTTCGAAGCCGCGAGCCGCGATTTCGCCGCCCACGGCGTCAAGACGGGTAAGGTAACGCTCGACCTGGACGCCATGATGGCACGCAAAACTGCCGTCGTGGACGGCCTGACCAAGGGCATCGCGTACCTCTTCAAAAAGAACAAAGTCGAGCATGTGGCAGGCACCGGCACCATCACCGCCATCGGCGAAGTCACCGTCAAACAGGGGCGCAAGAAACAGGTGCTGAAGGTGAGGAACATCCTGATTGCCACCGGCTCCGACGTGGCACCGCTACCCGGTGTCGCCATTGACGAGGAAAAGATCGTCAGTTCCACCGGGGCCCTGTCGCTTTCCAAGGTGCCCAAGCACCTTGTCGTCGTCGGTGCCGGAGTCATCGGGTTGGAACTGGGCTCGGTCTGGCGGCGGCTGGGCGCCCAAGTCACCGTGGTCGAGTTCCTCGACACCGTGCTGCCCGGCATGGATATCGACGTGCGCAAGCAAATGAAGCGCACCCTAACTAAACAGGGTATGGCCATCAAACTGTCCAGCAAAGTCACGGGAGCGAAGGCCTCCAAGACCGGTGTCGGCCTCACCGTCGAGCCGGTGGCAGGCGGCAAGACCGAGACCATCAAGGCCGACGTGGTCCTGGTCGCCATTGGGCGAGTTCCCTACACCGACGGTCTGGGCCTGGACAAGGTGGGGGTCGAGACCGACGAACGCGGCTTCGTCAAGGTGGATGGAGACTTTCGGACCAACGTGGCTGGAATCTACGCCATCGGCGACGTGATCGGCGGTGCCATGCTGGCCCACAAAGCCGAGGACGAGGGCGTGGCGGTGGCCGAGATCCTCGCCGGACAGAAGGGGCACGTGGACTACGCCGCCATCCCTGGCGTCGTCTATACCTTCCCCGAGGTGGCGGCCGTGGGCCGGACCGAGGACTCGCTGGCTAAGGAGGGCGTCGCGGTCAAGGTGGGTAAGTTTCCATTCACCGCCAATTCCCGTGCGCTGGCCAATGGGGAGGCCGAGGGGTTCGCCAAGGTGATCGCGGATGCCGCCAGCGACAGGTTGCTAGGCGTCCATATCGTCGGCCCAGGGGCCGGGGATCTGATCCAGGAGGCGATAACGGTGATGGAGTTCGGCGGCTCGGCCGAGGACATGGCCCGCACCTGCCATCCCCATCCGGGCCTCGGCGAGGCAGTCAAGGAAGCAGCCATGGCAGCCTGGGACAAGGCGATCCACGTCTAGAGTATCCGTACAAACTTCTGACCACGTCCGACTGTCCCTGATCAGGGCGTTTGCCAGGATTGCAGGGTTTCGCGTGACGGCGAAGCGTTGCGCCACCACGGCTCGAAGAGACCCGGTCTATGCCTCCGTCGACAGAATCGGCGGCGGCGTGCCCGAACCTCCGGAAGACGGTGCGGCGCCGGTCCCGGAGTTGCTCGCGGCAACACCCGCGAGACCACAGATCTCGTGCGCCCTGGCTTCAAGTTCCTGGGCAAACTCTTCGAACTCTTCCTGCTTTTGCACATCACCGCCATACTGAGCGGCGCGGCGGGCCTCACCGCCAACGCCATCCATCTTTCCGGCCAGTGACTGGACCAAGCTGCGGACCCCGGCCATCTGCTCCGGTGCCGCTTCGCGCAGGGCACCTTCCACCGCCTCGGGCGCCTGCACGGTGATTCCCGCAGCGTGCCGCGCCACCAGCCGGACACTTTCCACGTCTCCTCCGCCCATGACGATCCCGATCAGGAGAACATAGATGGAGAACAGCTCGTCCATGATCTCAAGCTGTGCACGGCCGAAGGCGCCCCGGAACTGCAGCAGTTCGCGCTCCAACACCTCGGCACGGCTGCGCGCGGCGCGGGCATTGAAGACCACGTCGTCGGCAACTACGTCCTGCGTGTCTTCCGTGAAACGTCGTTTCTCGGGATTGTTCCGACCGTGGCGGGGTTTTTCGATCTTGGCATGCCGACGGGTCGGGTCGCCCCTCTTCGGACCTTGAATGATTGCCGTCATTCCGACCTCCTATCCCGTGCCCGGCCGGCACCCCCAGGTGCCGGTTCATCCCATGGACACGTCCTGAATATGCGTCGCATTATGCCAAAAAAACGTCGCGGTTTCCATGGCTTCCGCCAGACGTCATCCACGGGCCCGTGGATGGGCGGCGCGATAGACCGCCGACAGCCGTGCCGCATCGACGTCGGTGTAACGCTGGGTCGTGCTGAGCGAGGCGTGTCCCAGAAGCTCCTGGATCGTCCTGAGGTCCCCGCCCCCGGCGAGGAGGTGGGTGGCGAAACTGTGCCTGAACGCATGCGGGGTGGCCGTCTCGGGCAACCCCAGGAGCGCCCTAAGCCGGCGCGCTTGTCGCTGCACGACTCCGGCGGCAAGCCGCTTGCCGCGCGCCCCCAGGAACAGAGGCCCGTCCCCTTCCACGGCATAGGGGCAGGCGGCAAGGTAGTCGTCGACGGACGCCCGTACCACCGGCAAGACCGGAACCACCCTCTGCTTGCCGCCCTTGCCGGTGATCAGCATGGTGTCGCCGTCGGGAACTTGGTTGCGGTCAAGCCCCAGAGCCTCGCCAATGCGCAACCCGCAACCGTAGAGCAACATCAGCACCGCCACGTCGCGCTTGCCGATCCACTCCTGATCGGACAATTCCGCCACCACCTCGACCGACTTCAGAGCGTCCGCTTCATCTAGAGCCTTGGGCACAGATTTGGCCGTCTTCGGCGTGCGCACAGCCCCGATAGCCGCGTTGTGGGCGCGATCAGAACGGTCGAGGAAGCGGAAGAAACCGCGCAACGTGCTGAGCGCACGGGCCGTCGATGTCCGGGCCAAACCCCGGTGGTTGCGCTCTGCCAACCACGCCCGAAAATCGCGGAGTTCCAGGGACGCGAGGTCATCGAAACCGGGCAGAAACCCAAGATGCGCGGTCAAGAACCGGAGGAAGGACGTAACATCCTGACCATAGGCCTCGACCGTATGAGCCGACATGCGTTTCTCGGTCGCCAGCCGGATGCGCCAGTCCTCCAGCGCCTGCATTACAGCTGGTTGTGCGGGAAGCACCGTCAAGCGTCTACTCCAAAAACCGATACGCCAGGCTCTCGACGACCCGACCCAGGAAAGACAGCAGTTCTGTCCCCTGACCCGGGTGATAGGTCCCAGCCCCACGCGACCCCAGCCCCAGCAGTCCCATTGGCACCTCCGGTCCCTGACGCAGGCGAGCCAGGGCGGCGGAACGGATAAAGGGGCTGTTGTCGCCGAACAGGCCGCTGACCTCCCGGACGTCGGCCAGCAGACAGACATCGGCCTCGGGGCCCATCACCGCATCCACATACCCCGGCGCCAGACGGCGGGTGCCGGACGCCGTGGTCTCAAAGGCCGCGCCGCTACCGCTTTCGAAGGCCAGCACGGCCGCGTCCACGTCCAGCGGCAGCAGGATATCGCGGATGACCCTGCGGGCCAGGCCCGGCAAGTCCCGGGCCCCCAGCAACGTGAGCACTGCCGTGTGGACGCGCGTCTGGATGGACAAGTTGGCGCGGCTGGTGTCAATGATGTGGCGTGCGGCGTCACGCAGGTTCTCGGATTCGCTGCGCAGTTGTTCCAGCATGAACTGCTGCATATCGACAACCCCGCCGCCATCCTCGCCGTCCCAGCGCCCGGGAGGGCTCAGGACGTTCACTACGTCCTGATTGCGAATCAGGAAGTCGGGGTGGGCTTTCAAGTAGGCTGCGACCTCGTCGTCGTTCAAGGCCCGATCGTCGTCATTTTCGATACTCATTACGGTCTCGATTCCCCCCGCCATTTAATATGACTAGAGTGTACCCCATGGCCAAATCCCGCACCAGTTCGCCCTATGGCCCCGAAACCCGTGTCAGCGTGCTTCTGCCGCTGCCGCTGGA
>PIVK01000657.1 GCA_003354135.1 Rhodospirillales bacterium | reverse complement strand
CATTTTTGGTGCCTGTGGTATCACTTCCTGGTCTTCTGGAGTCATTTGGAGTTGAAAATAGGCTACTTCCTGTTATTATGAGGTCACTTCCTGTTTCCAAGAGTCACTTCCTGTTTACAGTAGAGTACTTCCGGTTACAACAGAGCACTTCTGGTCACTATGACATCACTTGTTGGTCATCTAGACCCACTTCCTGTTGAAAATAGGCCACTTCCGGTCATTAGGACATCACTTCCGGTCTGCTGGAGTTACTTCCGGTCATTATGACATCACTTCCGGTCATCATGACATCACTTCTGGGCATTATGACATCACTTCCGGTCTGCTGGAGTCACTTCCGGCCATTATGATATCAGTTCCAGTCATTATGACATCATTTCCAGCCAGTATGGGATCACTTCCTGTCTACTGGAGTCACTTCCGGTCATTAGGACATCACTTCCGGTCTGCTGGAGTTACTTCCGGTCATTATAACATCACTTCCGGTCATTATAACATCACTTCCGGTCATTATGAC
>PIVK01000656.1 GCA_003354135.1 Rhodospirillales bacterium | reverse complement strand
AACATAAGGATGTCCAGGTACAAGTGTCAAATGTATTAAAATTGGCTATGAAATTGCTTGAATGTAATTGAGTTTTTGATTTTGCCTTTCGGCTATTTTTTGGCTCGCTGCGAAGCAAAAGCGAGCCTATGGAATGACGTTGGCGTCTGCGGCGTCGGCGGCGTCGCCGGCGGCGGCGTCAAATGCAACTTGTTACCACTCTAACACCTAGGGGATTGCATGGATTGTTCTCAAACCTTACCACAATGTTTATTGGGGCTATCTCAAGAAGCCTATTTCATACCGGAGTGCTGCCCAAATTTTTCGGGCACTTTCGGGCACTTTTAAAATCTAATGGGACTTAGCCTATAACAGGAAGGCTTGTTACCACTCTAGCACCTTGGGGATTGCATGGATTGTTTTCAAACCTTACCACAATGTTTATTAGGGTCATCTCAAGAAGCCTATTTCATACTGGAGTGCTGCCCAAATTTTTCGGGCACTTTCGGGCACTTTTAAAATCTAATGGGACTTAGCCT
>PIVK01000655.1 GCA_003354135.1 Rhodospirillales bacterium | reverse complement strand
TCTGTGGGGTCAAATAGGCCCAAAATTTGACATGGGCCTCTAACTCTGTAAGTATTGAACCTGTGTTGACAATATTTGGCACATGCCTTAACCTTAAAAAGTTTTATTCTTCCAGCCTACAAATGACCTTGACATGACCTTGAGGTGACCTTGGCAGAGTACAATAGCCTTGAAAAAAATGGACTATCTAACTTTAAAGTAACTTTAAACTCATTTTTGGGAATGAAATTGCAAAAACTAAAATGATAGCATTTTCGAAGACATATCAGAGATTTTTTTTCAAACAAAATTAGTGCTGATATCTCAATGTCGGCCATTTTATATGGAGGGTGTATTTCAAAAAGTTTAAGAAAAACTTTAATTCAAATCTGATGAAAGGCATTGGGCCTGACAAAAACACACACTATCTTAAAAGTTAGTGTTCACAATGTAGATCATTTTAGAAAAAACACGGAGTTGATATCTTTTCTACAAGCCGAGTAATGGATGTGACATACTTTTTTTCAAACTAGGTCAAATT
>PIVK01000654.1 GCA_003354135.1 Rhodospirillales bacterium | reverse complement strand
ATATTTTGATCCTGCAGAGCCCCAGTTGCAAATATCTAAAGATTTCTGTCAAGCATATTAGAGTACCAATGGAGATTATTTTATCAATACTAAAAATATGTACGCTGTCCAACAGAAAATATATTTAGGTATCAAATGCCAGGTGATAACAAGTGCAATCGCAGTTGTTATCTGGTGATAACAAGTGCAATCTCAGTTGTTATCACTTCAAACACCTTCTATTATCGCTCACACATTTTCGGGAATTTTGCATTGTTTCAGGTGTTTTTGAGTCCTAAATTCGATTTTAAGTTAAAGTAAAATTATTTTTAGTATTGATAAAATAATAACTTTATCACATCAGCTCTCGGGGATCCTGGAAATATCAAAATCTCTCGCAAAATATATCACCTCTCGACCCTTCGGGTCTCGAGGTGATATCTCATTTTGCTCGAGATTTTGATATTTCCAGGATCACCCTCGACCTAATGTGATAAGGTACTAATAGCAGAATAGTGTAAACCCATATTCTGCCATAGTG
>PIVK01000140.1 GCA_003354135.1 Rhodospirillales bacterium | reverse complement strand
CACATGGTCAGTTTTTCTTGTGATATCGATGGTTCATTAGTTGAAGGTCAAATTGACCAGCCCGCTTGTCGCACTCTAGACATTTGTTGTCGGTTTCTCACGGTTCAGCTGTGAGGCCACCCTTGCTAGAAAGCCTGGCGGCGCCTCGCTGAAACCAAGCCAAAAGGGTCAGAAACACCAATATTCCAAGTGTTGCGCATGCTCTGGGCTTTATTGGTGTTTGTTTCATGCTGTTGTGTAGACGACGGTGCCGGGGGTGCAAATTCAGGGGTGGTCTGGTGGCGGAGGTGCGCAGGAGCCTTTTCATCGAGAGAGGCTGACGTGCGACGCGATACTCGCCACGTACAACATTTACGCGCAGAGCCCCAAGCAGCAGCTTGCTGCGCCAGCACTTGCTAGTGGTATGGGAGCTTGGATTAGCGTACAAGGGTGCATTGATTTGGGCTTCTAAGTATATTTTTAGCTCCACTTACCAATTTCTGGTGCATCAGAGGGAAAGGGCGGTTTTTCAATGAAAAGCGCCCCCTCGGTATTTCCGCAAAGCCGAGTTAATTTAACGACCCCCGTGTTTAGGCAGGTCCATCGGGGCCCTGGGGCATGGGAAAACACGAGGAACAACCTTAGCGGGCAAATGGGGGGGCGGCGTGGTGTCTAGAAGAGTGCGTAGATGCGCTGCACGGCAATGGGCTCTTTTGGCGGTTATCCGCCTGTGCAAGGCCGCCATTCGCCCGCTAAGGTTGTTTCTTGTGTTTTCCCATACCCCATTGACCTAACGGCCCGGTCTGTGCCTCTTAGAACCCCCGGCATGGGGGCTAGGTCGAATGAGGAGGCTGTAACGGAAGGCCGGGCTTTTGGCAAATTTTCTTGGGTACCCACAAATACCCCCGATTTTGAAGTACAAGTTGAACTCAAATTGAAAAACGTTCGCTTACAAACTTTTAGAACATATTACGGACTATCTGGCATTTAAAGATGAGCTTCTAACTCGTCGTAGATCAAAAGTTATGACTGTTTTAGTGTCTATGACGGCGAGGAGCGTCGGGGCGATGCCCCGCTTGACGTTGAATCGCCGGCGTGGCTGAAGGCCGCCAGTGTCGCCCCCTCCGTCACGAACGCCGCGGCGCCGCTCACGTCGGGCCGCTTCAAGCCCTCGGCCCTGTCCTTCATCACGATGGATAGCGACCGCATCTCCTCCTTCACGACCTTGGCCACGGCGTCCGGGAGCATTTCGTCCGGGGCGCTCACCTCGAAAACCCCCTGCAGCATGAACCTCTCGGCCTTGTCCATCTTCTTGTTGAGGAGGATGAGCGCCTGGCGCCGCTGCTCCTGGCCGAGGTCGTGGAAGGACTTGTAGAAGGCTTCGACGGCAGCGGAAGCATCGCCGCCAGCAGCAGACGTGGCCACGCCGTCCACTTCCATCGCCGCGTCGCTGTTGCCCGTGGTGGTGGTGGTGGTGCTGCTGCTGCTGCTCGTCGCTCCACTGGCAGCTAAGGATGAGGATGAGGATGAGGATGAGGATGAGGAGGAGGAGGAGGAGGAGGAGGAGGAGGAGGAGAGCGACAGGCGCGGCTGGGAGCGGAAAATCATCAGCAGCGACTCATGGCCGAACGACATGACCATGCCCAGCGCGCAGAGCACCGCCGCCCTCGCCTCTCGGTCGGGCCTCTCGGAGCTCGCCGGCTCGGCGACGCCGAGGAACTCGAACGCGAGGGACGGCCCGTACGTCGCCGTGTTCTTGTGCTCTATGTGGGGGCGGTGCAAGAGCTTCGAGGAGAGCTCGTGCTGGTCCACGTACCAGAGGTCCGCCACGTGCCGCTTCAGCGCGTAGAAGCGGGATCGGAACGGGGCGTCGCACCGCGGCACCGCGCTGTAGGGCGAGAAGAGCACGAAGACGTGGTGCTTCGCCATGGTGCCCTTGTGGTGCACCACCTGCACGACCACGCCCCGCCTCACGGCGTCCTCGGTGCTGGTGCCTTGCTCGTGCCGCCCCGCGTACTCCACCAGGTCGCCCTCCGTGATGTCGCTCGGCGTCCACTCCACCAGCGCGGGGATGGTCAGGAACGGCACCGAGGAGGCCGCTGGGATGGTGCTCCAGGCGAGGATCAGCGCCGACTCTACTTTCTGGTCCCTAGAGGGCATT
>PIVK01000139.1 GCA_003354135.1 Rhodospirillales bacterium | reverse complement strand
GCCGCACGGCTTGTGTGCGTGTTGTCCGGGTTGAAGCTGAGGCCGATGCCGAGGCCGTTGAAACGCGGCGACAGGTAGGTGATGCGGTTTTGGGTGTTGTCATCGGCTAACGTGTTGACTTTGAGGCCGGCAAAGGTCGTAGTGGGGCTGTCACCCGCGGGCGAGACAACAAAAGCCCACGGCTGCACTTCGCCGCCGTCGAGGGTGATCACACCGCCGGCCGGGGCCTTATGGCCGAGTTTGGCGACAGCGCCGCCGGGCGACTGACCGAGAACCAGGGAGCCGAGCGACGGGCTGACGACCGTGGCGTAAGCCTTGTCCAAGGTGAAGTTGGCAACGGGGTCGCCATCGGAGCCACCATCGGTGTTGAACTCGATCTGAGCCGCGACGCTGACGCCGTTGTCGAGCTTGGTCGAGCCCTTGAAGTGGACCTCGGAGGTCTGCTTCTGGTCCCAGTTTTTGACCTCCTCCTGTGCGGCTTCATAATCGCTATTGCTTTCGGCGTAGCCGAAGGTCTGCACCATGAAGCCGCCGAGGCCGAGCTTGATCGGATCGGAGGCCTGGACGCCCGGAGCCGTGGCCAAGGACGCGGCGACGAGGGCGGTAGTACCCAAAAGAATCTTTTTCACGATATTTTCCTTTTGTTGCCTTAACGGTCCAACGAACCCCCCGGCCCGCGGAACGAATTTAAGATTTTGATGGGATGATAAAACCACCGGACGGCCCGACAATCAAGGAAACAACGTGGCCCGTGGGCAAAAAAGCCGCGAGTGTGATATTTTTGTCACACTTTGGTGCCCCGGAGGGGGGCGTTCCGAATTCGGGCGGGTGTTTTCCTCGGAGCGCGGAGTGTTTTTTGCGTTCGCGGCCCACCGGGCACCTGCCCGTGGGGCTTCGCCGCATTTCCCCGATAGAGTCGGAGCCGAAACCCGGAATCCGCAGCCTTGTCCGCCACGGCGGACCGTCGATGACGGACCGGAAGGAGGTGTTTGGGAACGTATTCGGGCCCGAAAACACCCGAGGGGTGAAAAAAAAGGGAGCGGCCCGAAGGCCGCCCCCGCTTTTCGTCGTCCATCCGGCCCGGATCAGAAGGCCCGGATCAGAAGGCCCGGATCAGAAGGCCAAGACGAGGCTGGCGTTAACGCCCCAACCGTCGTTGTTGGCTAGGTCGTTGTCCGGATACTCAGAATCATAGTCGGCAAACATCAGGTCGGCGCCGATGATGACGCCCGGGCCCAAGGTATAGGTGCCGCCGATGATGGTGTACTCGGTAGTATCGTTACCAGCAGTGGCGACCGCACTTTCGATTTCCGCGCGGGAGTGGGACACGCCGACCGTGTAGGGGCCGTCGGCGTAGGTCAGGCCGACACTCCATTGTTTGCCGTCCACGGTAAGATCACCCAGTGTAGTGGGGCCGGGGGTCATGACCTCATCGTCGGCGTGCTCAATGCTCCGGATATATCCGCCGCCGAGGGTAAGGTCGGCGTAGGAGAGGCTCAGGCCGCCGCGGACACTCGTGACGTCATTGTCTGTAGAGCTTTGATAGCGCTTGCGATTATAGCCGACGTCGGCACCGACCTTGACGTCACCCAGGGTGCCGTCATAGGCGAGCGAAACACTATAACCGGTCCCCGTATCCGTAGGGTCATCGTCCGATGTGAGGGAGGGCTGGGCCGCACGGCTTGTGTGCGTGACGTCAGGGTTGAAGCTGAGGCCGATGCCGAGGCCGTTGAAACGCGGTGACAGGTAGGTGATGCGGTTTTGGGTGTTGTCATCGGCTAACGTGTTGACGCTGCTGCCGAAAAAGGTCGCATCGATGTCGCCGTCAACATCGGCGGGCACGAGAACAAAAGACGACGGCTGCACTTCGCCGCCGTCGAGGGTGATCACACCGCCGGCCGGGGTCTTGTGGCCGAGTTTGGCGACAGCGCCGCCGGGCGACTGACCGAGAACCAGGGTGCCGAGCGACGGGCTGACGACCGTGGCGTAAGCCTTGTCCAAGCTGAAGTTGGGGCTGCCGCCTTTGTCGCCATCGGTGTTGAACTCAATCTGAGCCGCGACGCTGACGCCGTTGTCGAGCTTGGTCGAGCCCTTGAAGTGGACCTCGGAGGTCTGCTTCTGGTCCCAGTTTTTGATCTCGCTCG
>PIVK01000653.1 GCA_003354135.1 Rhodospirillales bacterium | reverse complement strand
CGGGAACTTCCGTCAGACAGGTTTCGAAAACACGTGTCGCGGCCTCCCAGTCCTGATTCCGGTAGGCTTTCAGACCTTCCTGAAAACCTTGAGGCTCAAGCTTGTTGCCGAGTAACTGATGAATTCTCGTCGGCTCCGTTTTGCCCTTGACCCGGATGAGGTCGAGTTCACGGATAGGGAAACCGTCCCCGGCCAGCTCGCGGGTCCGTTCGGACATGATGACGTGGGTGCCGTAGGCCTTGTTGGCCCCTTCAAGGCGTGAACCCAGGTTTACCGTATCGCCCATCACCGTGTAGCTGCGTGAAGTTTCCGATCCGATGGTTCCGACGATCACTTCGCCGCTCGAGATTCCAATCCTGAAATCGATGTCCGATATACCGGCATCGGAGCGGAGTTTCCCCAGGCCTTCCAGAGCGGCCGCCGCCGCCCGGCAGGCAAGCGCGGCATGTTCGTCCGGGCCCGTGAACGGCGCCCCCCAAAAGGCCATCACCGCATCCCCCATAAACTTGTCGACGACACCCC
>PIVK01000138.1 GCA_003354135.1 Rhodospirillales bacterium | reverse complement strand
CCGAACTGGCCAAGGCCTACTGCCACAAACACCGCGACGATTATGCCTGGGTGTTCTGGCTGGCCGCTGAGGACCCGAGCACGCTCGGCGCCGAATACGCCGCCCTCGCCCATGCCCTCAACCTGCCTGAGAAGAACGGCCAGAATCAGACGGTCATTGTTGGCGCCGTGCGGCGCGCCCTGGAACAGGCGGATCATCCCTGGCTGCTGGTGTTCGACAACGCGGAGGACGAGGCGGGCATCAAGGAGTTCATCCCCAACAGCCACCACGGCCATGTCGTCATTACCTCGCGCAATCCGCACTGGACAGTCGCGACGTCGCTGGAGGTGACCCTGTGGACGCCGGACCAATCCCGGGACTACCTGATAAAGACCACCGGGCAGGACGACTGCGAGGCCGCCGAGGCCCTGGCCGAGGCCCTGGGGAACCTGCCGCTCGCGGTGGCCCAGGCGGCGGCTTACATGGCCGTTCACCGCAAGGGCATGGCCGATTACCTGCGCCTGCTTGAGGACGGCCATGGAGAAGACCTCCGTGCGGAGCCCCGCGATTTCGCAAAGACCGTCGCCGCCACCTTCGGGCCGTCCTTCGACGACCTGACGGCAACCGCCCCGGCGGCGGCTGAGTTGCTGGGCCTCTGCGCCTTTCTGGCGCCCGAGGACATCCCGCTTGACATCATCCGGGACCAGGCCGATCAACTGCCCGACGGCCCCCTCAAGGAGACGGTGGCGAACGAAGCGGCCCTGGGCCGGGCCATGGTCGACCTGGAGCATTATTCGCTTGCCGAGCGGTCGGATGACGCAGCCCTGCTGACCCTGCACCGGCTGGTCCAGGCGGTGACACGGGACCGCCTCGGGGAAGACAAGGTCAAGGTTTGGGCTGGGGTGGCGGTACGCTGCATCAACGGTGGCCTGCCGCGCTTTCCCTACGCCGTCGTCGATACCAGACTCTGGCCCCCTTACGACCGCCTGACCCCCCACGCCCTGTCGGCGGCCGATCGAGCCGAGGACCTGGGCGCGGCACCCGAGGCGACAGCGAAGCTTTTGAGCCAGATCGGTTTCTACCGTCATCAACGGGCCGACAACCGAGGCGCGGAATCCTGTTACAAACGCGCGCTCAATATCAGCGAGAAGACCCTGGGGCCCGATGACTCAGACGTCGCCACCGACCTCAGCAACCTAGCCCAGCTTTATCAGGACAC
This sequence comes from Rhodospirillales bacterium, assembly GCA_003354135.1. Lineage (GTDB taxonomy): Bacteria > Pseudomonadota > Alphaproteobacteria > Rhodospirillales > GLO-3 > GLO-3. Next base: position 949 of record PIVK01000138.1, on the reverse strand, counting down.
CAACCGCCTGGACGAGGCCGAGCCGCTGATGGACCGCGCGCTCAAGATCAGCGAGACGTCCCTGGGGCCCGACCACCCGGACGTCGCCACCGCCCTCAACAACCTGGCCCGGCTTTATCTAGCCACCAGCCGCCTGGACGCGGCCGAGCCGCTGATGAAACGCGCGCTCAAGATCGACTTGAAGGCTCTGGGGCCCGATGACCCAGGAGTCGCCATCGACCTCAACAACCTGGCCCAACTTTATAAGACCAAGGCCACCAACCTCCTGGCCAAGGCCGAGCCGCTGATGGAACGCGCGCTTGAGATCGACGAGAAGGCCCACGGGCCCAATCATCCCAGGGTCGCTACCGACCTCAACAACCTGGCCCGGCTTTATAAGGACACCAACCGCCCGGACAAGGCCGAGCCGTTGTTTGAACGGTCGCTCAAGATCCGCGAGACGTCCCTGGGGCCCGACCACCCGGACGTCGCCAGCGCCCTCAACAACCTGGCCGTGCTTTACCAGGACACCAACCGCCTGGCCGAAGCCGAGCCGCTGTTTGAACGCGCGCTGGGGATTTTCCGCGAAAGCCTGGGGCCCGATCACCCCGACACCCTAACCGTGGCCCAGAACCTGGATGCCCTGCGGGCCGCGAGGGATGGGGGATGATGATTTGTGCACGGGGATGTCTTCGGCCAACTTGCCCCCTCGTGTGACCGTCCCCTGGGGCGGGTCTGAAGTGACGAAACCCCCGGTTTGGGTTGAGGCCCGGTCAGGGGGGCGGGATTGCATGCACGCCCCACCCGGCACGCCGTACCGCTTTAGCGCAGGATCTCGGGGAGTCTCCGGTTTTCCGGTGTGCTGGGCAAGGCGATCGCGATCTCGACCCGCCGGTTGGTGGCCCGATGCTCCGGAGTGTCATTGGGCACCAGGGGACGGCTGTCGGCAAAACCACGGGCCGTGATCCGG
>PIVK01000137.1 GCA_003354135.1 Rhodospirillales bacterium | reverse complement strand
CACCATTATAACGTGTTGCTAACAACTACGTGAACACATTAACCTTCTGCTGCTGTGACTGCTGATCACTGATCACTGATAGATATAAAATACAATACTGATATGCATAATACAATAATAACTAATACTTGTGGCAACTATTTTCAATAGTTGAGCACCTTTAAGGTTCATTCCTATCTGCATAAATGCAGTATGGCCACCTATGGCCAGCACCAAATATTTAATCCTACCACTACTGGGGATGTTGTCGTCCAGTAGTGGCTAACTGCTACAGTTTAAGTCCGGTGAGAACTACCGCTCCTCCGGACAGGGGAAACGGGCGTCCTGTCTTACCCTTCGCCACTCTGAGGTACCTCGGGGGACACGGGCGTCCCGCTCTCCTACTCCATGACATCGTCTTCATCGTCGTCGAGGTTCAGGATGTCATCCTCCTCATCCTCGTTATAGTCGGGGGCGAACGCTGCTTCTCCCTCAGGATCAGCCAGTAGGGCGGCCTCGGCTGCCTCAGCTGCCTCCTCCTCTCGGATTGCGGCCCTCTGCGCGGCCACGGCGGACGGCGCGACTGGATCCTCGGCTGGTCCGGGGAAGATGACGTCGAAATCGACGGCACCTGCGTCCCTTGCCATCAGGGGGCGGTGTCCCGCGGGCAGCTCTCCTTGGTTGCGGAGACGCTCCCGCTCCAGTTTCCCATCTCGAAACCATTGGTCTATCTGGTCCTGGGGTGGTCTTGACACTCCGTGAGCGTCAAAGAGGTGCAGGACGCGCTGAGACGTGTCTTCTGTCACCCTGACTGCATCACGGGTCGGCTCATCTAATGCTTCGAATGCGTCCGTCAAGTCGGGGTGCAGCCGATCGATCCCCACGGTAAGGGCTCGGGATTGAGCGCTGGTCTCCATCGCATTCTCGTTCCTCTCGTGCCACTGATTGTAAAACTTCAGCAGCTGCGCTTGTACCAGCAGCAGGGCCTTCAGCTGGGCATTCTGCTGGCGCATCCCCTCGTGGCGATCTACCACCTCCTTATATTCCTGTATGTGTACCAGGCTCCCCTCCGGTGTACCACATAGCTTTTTCTGGTAGCGGGCCTCCCGCCGGCGGTGTAGAGCGACACGATCATTGAACGCCGCACGTTCTGCGTTCAGCTCTGCACGTTCCTGGTGGAGACCTCGCTGTTCCTGTACTACTTGGTCGTGGGCCAGCTGAGCCTTGGTCAACAGTTCCTGGTGCTTTTGGTGGTCCGCGTTGACACCATACTGCTGATTTTGGATGTTCTCCAATAAACCAGCACCCTCTGTCAACTGTGCCTTGTAGGCCTCTCTGGCTGCCACGTAGGCCCTCTCTCTCTCACTTGCGTCCCTTCTGCCATACAACTCGCGGGCCTCCCAGCCCACGAGCGCGTCAGCGTGGCTCCCGGGTCTTGGTACGCGGTTCCCCATGCGCCACTCGAGGAACTCTTGAGTAGTCATCTTTTTCTCGTTGGATGTCAACTTCCTCAAGCGAGCTAACGTGGGTCGCAAGTCATCCAGGTTGGACGGCATGGTCCCCAGAGCTGGGGTGCCCGCCGCTTCCTCAGGCAGGAGTCCTTTGCTTGGTGGGCTCACTCCCCTGCGCACCAGGTGGTTTTGCAGACGGTGGAGGTCCTCCACCTCGTCTAGGTGCGCCTTCTCCTCGGGTGTCGCCTTGCTTGACTCGTGCTTGTAGGCGGCGTCCGGCCACTTCTCCCAACGGTAGAGGTTGCTGTCCTCCACGATGTCTTTCAGGTGGAGTCGTGGTGGTTCCGGGTCCCCTGGCTTGACAATTACTGACTTTAACTTCGGGGTTAGGGGCTCTCTAGGCCCGGGGGAGTATCGATGTCCCTCGGGACGTCCCGTATGCGGGGTCCTCCTTTGGAGAGGGCTCTGGCCGGAATGGTGGCGGTCATGCGAGCGGCCACGTCGGGAGGGCTCCCCCCGCAGGCGCTCCTGACGCTCCCAATCCGTCCGAGCCTCCCTCTGCTGCCTAGATGACCTCGTCTCGCGCCCCTCTAGGTGGCGGTCTTCGTCGTCCTGACCTGAGTCTCGACGTCCTCGCCGATCAGGGTGGGGTCGGGCTGCTTGCTCGCCTGCTGGTGGTGAGTCACTCTTCTGACTCCTGACGTGCGGACGTTTTCCGCGCTC
>PIVK01000652.1 GCA_003354135.1 Rhodospirillales bacterium | reverse complement strand
CCTGGGGGTGGGGCAAAAAAAATAATATGCCCATGCACATCCCTGGTACCAACCCTAGTAATGTGCAAAGTTTGGTTAAGATCATTGCAGGGGTGTAGGCCCTAGAGGGACTTGTGACGGACGGACGGACGGACGTACATACTACAGGTACGTAAGGGGTATTTTTGTCCAAAACATTAGGTGCTAGTGAAATTTTGTGCATTAGGTGCTACAACAATCTGTGTTCGTGAGTTTTGTCCTGAGTGTCCGTCAACATTTTCGGACAAAACACAAGGTGCTTTTTTAAAAGTATGCCCAAATAGCCAACAAATGATGTTTAGAACCATTTGAAAATAAGTGTTTAATGAGCTTAGCACCTAATGCACAAAAAAGCTCCTAGTGTAGCATTACATAAGATTAAAAGCTCATAACACCTCTCTCATAAGAGCGGACTACCGGACGGACGGACGGACGGACGGGACCAACATATATATCTTGCCGAAAGGCTCTTTCGGCAAGATAACAAGCCTGTATACATATTTGTG
>PIVK01000651.1 GCA_003354135.1 Rhodospirillales bacterium | reverse complement strand
GAACCCAAGCAAGCCCCCCTGTAAGGACTGAGAGCAACACCCTTAGGTTATCTTGAATACAGTACACTGGTTCAGAAGTAATAGTACACATGTGTTGGAGTGTATTCATCTGCATGGCCCATTTAATTAATTGCATGCCATGGGGATCATCTTGAGCTAGAACCAAATTGGGTTATATATATGGCTCAGGTAATTTTGTATACTGGTTATATCTAAGACAAAATTACCTGAGCCATAAAAAATAAAATATATAAAATGACCTTGACCTTTGACCTTCAAGAGGTCATTGTGACCGTTGACCTAAATTTATTAAAATCCAAGTTTGGGCACTTCTGGGCACCAGGGAAGGCCACTAAGGTTACCTATCCCCTATTTATGGAGTCAGGGACTTCATTGGTGACATGACCTCCAAGGTCAGAGGTCAAGGTCATGACCAAAATTGAGGTTAAAGATTCTAAATCACATTAAAACACTATTCATTGATTTGGTAACCTTCCCAAACCAGTCCACAAAATTACCTGAAC
>PIVK01000650.1 GCA_003354135.1 Rhodospirillales bacterium | reverse complement strand
TACTGGTACAGACCCATAGTTCAATCAACATTGATCACTATAAAAATCTTAAGTTTGGTTCTTTTTTTTAACATATTGTTACTTTAGAATTCCTAACTCGGAACCAGTCCGATTTGCGAAGTGTACGTTTGGCTGGGGTCGACTGCAGGTATTCGTTCTGAAATAACTTTGAAATTTTAAGAAACCTCATTTCACTAGCAAAACATCTGCATTCACATGTCTTGTACCTATCTTATGCCCAATAACCTCTATTCTAATACATGCTTAGAATTCCCAACTCGGAACCAGTCCGATGTGTTACGTTTGGCTGGGGTCGACCTCAGGAATTTACTCTGAATCTTGAACCTATTCTAATACATGTACTAACACATGTACTAACACATTATCAGAAGCTATATAATTAGAGAAGTGCTTGCTTGCACTTAAATAAGTAGGGTAAGTATGCACGCTTTCCTGAAAACCATCTATTAAGGTGACGGTATGGCGTGGTTAAACAAAACAAAAACAAAACAAAAAAACAGATG
>PIVK01000649.1 GCA_003354135.1 Rhodospirillales bacterium | reverse complement strand
GCAATTAAGGTGTTGCCAATATAGCTATAATCAAGCTTGTCGATATAACCATAAGTAAAATTAGCTGTTCCTGAGTTTTCACCTTGTCGCCATAGGTTTTCAATGTTCCCGTTTAAATCGTAATTAATGTTGCCAACACTGTAACGGTTTTCATTTGCATTAAACGTGGTGGCTTTTTCGGCATACTTAGCAGTGTTAAGTCGGTTAACCTCATCGTAATCGAAGCCATAAGCCCTCGTTACTGCATCGGTGCTTACACGCCACTGCATACCGGAGATGTTTCCGTTAAATTGCTCATCAACATCAATAGCGTCGGCATCAAAGGCACTGTTATCGTTATACATCAGTTCCATGCCAAATAAGTCGCCATCGGTTTCGGTTAAGCCTGCATTGTTAATGCTTTTTAACCAGCCTCGTATATTGTAAGCATAGTCGATGGATTGCTTGAAGCCACTGTTGAGGTCGCCCGCTATGTTTGAATGCAGGTTCTTCTCAATGAGTTGTCCCAAATCGTTGTACTCATTTT
>PIVK01000648.1 GCA_003354135.1 Rhodospirillales bacterium | reverse complement strand
GGAGTTTGTGTGACCCATATGACCCTTCTAGGTGACCTTTACTTCCATGCCCAAAATTAGGTTGCCGCGACCTACTTTCTCTGAGATATAGGTCAAAACGCGTTTTTATTAAACGGACCCTCATTGGATTAGAAATGGCCAAATATCAAATGTATTTGACATTTTAGACACCTCTCGGTCACATTGACCTACATTTCAAGATTTAGGTCAGTGTGACCTACTTTCATGAAGATATAGGTAAAATCCGTTTTCAATGCATTGGTCAGTAAATGGTGGCACGTTTTTTTGGTCCACATGGTGACAAATTTTGAAATGTGGCCTACACCTGTACCAATATTAAATTCAACAGGTGAGACACTAGATCCTATGAATCTATATTTTAGTGACTTTTCACTAGTTTTGACATACATTTGTAGATCACTGTGACCTACTTTCTCTGAAATATGGGTCAAATTTATTTCTTTTGTAAATAAGATGGTTAATTAATATGACACATATTATGTCAAAACATGTTACCAGGTGAACC
>PIVK01000066.1 GCA_003354135.1 Rhodospirillales bacterium | reverse complement strand
ACCTCGTACCGCGGGAAACTGAGCCCCGGCGATTATGCGCGCTCTCAGGCCATGCTGGGGACGGAGGACGAGGCGCCCAAAACCCGGGCCAAACTCTCCAAGGCCCTGTCCGTCGCCAGAAAATACCTGGCTTCCGTGATGATCGACCCCAACGCCACGGAGGGCGAGAATGCCGGGCGGGCGGTCGCGTTCCAGGATGCGGTGCTGGACGAAATCGAGGACATTCGGAACGAAACCGGCAAGTTCCCCGATCCCGAGGCCGTTCTCCGCATTGCCGATGACCTTCTGCTGGAAGACGCGGCCCTGCGCCGGGGCGGGGGGGGTGATATCTCCCGCGGGCACGCAACCGATCAACTCACCGAAGGCGGCGATACACTCAACGGCCGAAACGAGACCAATCGAAATTATGGCGACGTGGACGATGCCCTACACCGGGCCAGAGAAGCCATGGCGTCGCCCAAGACTAACCAGGAAACAAGCGAGGCAGTCCGCAAGGCCAAGGAGGTGTTAGCGGCCACCTTGAAACGCCATCTGGAGAATACACATCCCGAAGAAGAGGTAAGTGCAGCCACCCTCGGCGAAGGGGGCGTCGGTATCGACGACACCCCGGATGGAATAGCACGCCGTGAGGAACGAAAAAAACGTCTCGCCGAGATCGAAGAAATAAAGGAAGAGATCAAGAAACTTCAGGAAGAGCAAGATCAGAAGCGCATCGATAAACTGCCCGGCTTCATCGACCCGGCGGGTGCGGGGCTAGAGGACGTGGATGTACGCATGCCCGAATGGTTGGGCATCGCCATCAGCCTGACGCCGGTCGGCACCGTGGCCGAGGTAATTGGGGCTCTGATTGCCGTTCACAAAAACCTGGAAGAGGACAAACCGATGGACGCGCTGCTCAGCCTGGGCGACGTGGTGGTCAAGGGCGGCGCTTCGCTGCTCAAGCTCAAGCCAATCGCCGCCCTTGTGAAGGCGTCGACCAAGGGCGGCACAAAGGTGCTGACCGGGAACCTGAAGCGGCTCATGCCGCACGTCACCGCTAGGTGGCTGGCCGGACACATCACCAATGGCGGCGCCATAACCGAGTTGGCCGAGGCCAGCATCAAACAGGCCCTGAAGAACGGCAATAACATCACCTCCGCCTTGGGCGCCGGGGTTTCGACAGTCGCGGCCAAAACGGCGAGTGAGACCTTTCAAAGGGCTATGTTCAGCGGGAGCGCCAAGGTGGTGCTCGCCAATCTAACAAACAACCAACGCAAGAAAGTCGTTACCTTCGTCACGCGCGAAGCCAGAAAGGCCCTGACCGCCTTCGGTGGGAAAATTGAAAAAAAATTGTTTGGGAAGTTGGTGGATGACGCGGTTGAAGCCGTCTTCGAAGAAGGAAGAAACGGTACGCCGAACTCACCGGCAAAAACGCGTCTCCCGAGGATAGGCGGACAGCCAAACTGATCGCCGCCGGTTTCGAAGAGGAAAATTCCCGCGAGGTGGCCCAAGAGTCAACCGACGAGGACATAGACGACCTCCTGGAGTCGGTTTGGGACAAATCGAACCAAAAACCCCGGGTCATTCGCATGCTCGAAGGCCTATTCACGGGGGTAGCGGGACAACTGCCCCGCAAGCCCCCGCCCAAGAATGTGGTTGGACCCGGCGGCATTAGAGGATAAGCGTGCCCCGGTGAACCGGGGCGGTTTGAGGTGGTCCCACATCGTTGGACAGTTTGGCGGCTCAGTTAAGGTGTTGTCTACAGCCTGGTCATTAATTTCAGGGACAGTTCCAGGGACGACCTTCCCAAATTAGAGGAGTTGGGTGAGGTGTCCCCGGAACTCTGATCAGACGTCTCCGGATGTCCGTGAAGTTGGCAAACCGGCAACTTTATCCCCTCCGGCCGTCATCGCCCGCATAGGAGCTGCCCCCTATTCTCTCCCCCTGTCTCAAGGCAAAGATTAGGTATGTTCAATTGGATTGCGCGCACTGATAAAGAAGGGTAATAACGAGGAAATAAACACGGTAGAGTCATAGTCTGTATGAAATTCTGGGTCTGTATGAAATTCGGGGTCTGTATGAAATCCGAGCGCTTTCTGCATCATGTGCCGAGCGACGGTGTGTCTCACGTAGATCAGGCAGTTGTTGAGGGGAGCAAATGATGGAGGAAAATCGTGCCCGCTATTTCATCGTCAGTTCAGGACGGTGCGGATCGTCTTTTCTGGCGGCGATTCTTGCGGATGCCGGCGCGGATTTCGGTATGCCGACCCCATCCGACTGGACACAAGATTCTGGTGCTCTCGAACATGAGGACATTAATTACGTTAGTCGACAGTTTCGGCGGGCTGAATACCTGCTACCAAGGAAACGGATTTCGCTCGTCGCCAAATACCTAATCGACATACGCAGAAGTCTTGGGAAGAAAAGGGCGCGCGATGTCCTTCGGCATATCCGTTATGCGAAGTCGGACAATCTCGATCTGTGGATCTGGCATGTGACGAAAATGGGCTATCGGCCACACCTGATCATTTCATACCGAGCCTTCGATAAAACCGCTCGCAGCTTTCATGTTCTGCGGGGCACGGGGCTGCCGCATTTCGCGGAGGGGTATTGCCGCACTTATGAAAATGCCTTGCTGATGCTGGACGTGTACGGTGGTTGCGCCATCAGCTTCGAGGAACTTGTCAACCTCAATGAAACTTCGTGGGCAGATGCGTTATCGCGAACAACCGGGATCGCCGCGACAACACTGATTGAATGCCGCAACGCGCGATTAAAGCCCCCATCGGATACCCGCACCGGCAAGTGCCCGCGCGTTCCGCTACGAAGTCAGGAAGCTACTGATATTGAAGAGAGGTTGCGCCAGTTGAAGGGGCAATTTTTTCCTGCGTCTTCCCAGATCGTCCGCAAATGGGAAAAGTAATGTCCCGCCGAACGAACCGACAGCCTTCCAAACGGCAACACGATTCGAAAACCACAGCCATTCGAGGCTTTTGCAAAATTATCCCAGAAACTGGGGCAATTCCAGGGACTACCTTACCTAATTGACCTCCCCGCCCCTGCATCCCAACCTCGCCCCATGACGAGGCTGGCGCGTCGTGGCGCCGGGGGGGGGGCCGCATCACGTGACCCAGCGCGGCAACCGGTGCCACGCGACCTTTTCCGGGAACGGCGGCCATCGGGTCAGCATCGACCTCTTGGCTGCGGCCCGGTACGTGGAACCGAACCCGGTACGGGCCTGGGAGGGCACCCGGTTCCCGGCCGCCAATCAGCGGCGATTGTATTTCCTCAGGAACGCCGCGTGGTCTTCCCGGTATTTGTTGTACTTCATCATGTTCAGGATTGCCGCCACCAAAAAAATCGCCGCTACCGGTACGGTCAACAACAGGACGCCGGCAACGTCCATCATCAGCAGGACGATCATCACGTACACGGTGGCCGCCAGGAACACCTTCTTCCACCCGGTCAGGTTTTTTTGGATGTGGTCCCGTTCCTGGTCGCTGAGGACCAGCCGCAGGTTGTCGTCCCGGATTTCTGGGCGAATGGTCATGTGTCTTTAACCTCTTGTGACGGGATCATTATTGCGGAACCGCCGTCTTTTGCAAGTCCGCGCATGGTGGTTACAGCGCATTATTTTCGGTTTGGGTCTTCACCACTCGGGCGGATTCGCAATGCCGGGGACAGAGCGGCAATCGCGGAAGAACCTTATTTGGGCATTATTGGCAGAAACGATCGTCGAATCTTCATGCGGCGTGGTTCGAATACCTTGGGTCCGCACCGCCGGCCCAAGATCCCGAGCCAGGCAAAACGACCTCGTCTCGGAGTGTCGCGGATTTCTACGAAAACCTTCGGCCCGCTCTTCATTCGAAACGTCATCCGACCGCCGGGTCCGACGGCGATGTCGCATATGGAACTGGATGTCGGCGTCAGCATGCCGAACTCGTCATAAGGGTTCATGCCGTCACCATATTCCTCATAATAATCGAACAATATGAGTTCGGCACATTCCTCGATGACCAATCCCGGCGTCACGTAGGATACGAACAGGCCCCCGGCAAACCCCCACGGATCACCAAAAAGATCTTCGTATGAACTGATTACAAGGAACCCTGCTTCACACTCGAATTGAGCAACCAAGGAGTCTCCGAGAACCGAGACGTGTTTCGCAACTCGATCTCCTTTGAAAAAAACATCTTTGGGGGCCGGCAACAAATCAATTGAGAAAATCGTCAGATCCGAACCGATTTCCAAATTGCACGGCATCCCCCGGCTTTGGAAGAAACCTCTTAACGGCTTTCGTTTTGGAATGCCCCGGATGTAACCCGAATTGTTTATCCGGTGTGTTAAATGCAAAGTATTTGATTGGTTTCAACATATCACCAAATCACTATAAATCCTTTTAGGCCGCATCAAATTCTAGGAATATGCTAGGGACGTAGATGCAATCGCGGCTGCTGACGCTCCGGGTCTATGATGCGGGGTCCGTACCGGACAGCCCCAGACGGTGCGCAACCATGGGCACTATACTCGATTTGGAAATATTGATGAAAGAAACCTACGTCTGCGTGCAGGGCAACCCCATCAATTGACAACGAATGGTTAACGGAACATGCAAGGCGCTGAGACAAAACGACTATAAGAAACCATCGTACCATCAATTCTTGCTTCGAGTGCAATTCAGCGAGTCTGTAACGGATTGTTTTTTCTCGATGCTAATCCTTTCTTCGTAATTGATGATTTTGCCCTGGTCTGCGTGGTGGATGGAGCGGGTAAGTCACCCCTCCACACCATAAGCCCGCCTCTGCGGTTTGGGAGAAGAAATCGCCGCATCATTGTCCCCACAGCAACGGGAAATGTTGATCTTGCCTTGAGGGTTGCGGAAATCTCAACACCTGGTATAGTGCTGGCCGACATTCACTGTGCTTTGGATGCGCCAGATGCCCACCGTCCCCCCATATCAGCCCGGCCAGGTCCAGGCCCGTTCCCCAATCTCAAGGCCAAAGCGGCCCGCCCTTATCCGGACGGCGCTCACGTTGCGCATCGCGGAGTCCGGCAATAGGAGGTGCGGAAATGGACGGTCTTGACGATCTCCCCCTGCGGGGCCCCGGCGACGATACGGGCGGCGCGAATTCCCGAAACGGCGCAGAGCCTCCGATTCTCGATTCTCCCGGCGAGACGGCGCAAGAATTGGAAACCGGCAACGGCTCCCCCGCCCATCCCGACGACGTGAATTCCCGAGACGGCGCAGAGCCCCCGATTTTCGATTTCCCCGGCGAACCGGCGCAAGAATTGGAAACCGGCAACGGCTCCCCCGCCCATCCCGACGACGTGAGTTCCCGAGACGGTGCAGAACCCCAGATTTTCGATTTTCCCGGCGAACCGGCGCGGGCCGACGGCGAGAGGATAAGACTCGGCCTTTCGATCCACCATGCACTCAAGACCGACCCCGACCTCGCCGCCAAGGTCCTGGACCTTTCCCGGCGCGCGGGCCTCCCTCCCGACGTCGTCGAGCGGAACTACGACCGGGTGGAGCGGGACCAGCGCTGGCGCGAACTCGACCTGGACGCCCTGTGCAAGACCAGCCCCGCGACGGCGGCCTTCTTGGCGGACAAGGACCAGGCGGCCGTGGCCCATGATTCCATCCCGGAAATGTCGGCCGTCGAGACTATCCTTCGTAGGATGGCGGCGGGTGTGGCGGGTGTGGCGGACAACCTGACTACCGTTAACCCGCAAGATATCGCCTTGGCCTTCAACCATGAAATAGTCGATGGTGTGGGCACGGCTCTGATTGGAATAGGTGAACTCTTAGAATCTGCCCAGTATTATATGGACAGGGCGACATCTTTAACCCCTGGGTCATTTGAGCACAAGAATACGACACCCGAATATATCCAATGGCCGATAAATCCTGCTGAAATATTCAAGATACCTGGAGAACAGATCAAACACTGGTCCACATTTATAAAGCCAGACAAAGAAAACGTTCTTACGGATATTGCCGGAGAGGTCGGGAAGCTGACATTAGTAATCAGCGTTTCCCTGATAAATCCCGCATCAGGCATTGCCATGACGGTGGGGCAAGGTGCAGGCCAACAAGCGGAACGCGCCGATAAGGAGGGCGCCACGGAGGAGGAGAAAGCGGCTGCCGTGGCCATCGGGGCCACTATCACTGCACTGACCGAAAAGTTGGGTTTAAAGGCGTTTCTTGAACGCATCCCGTCTACCATCAAGAACCGGATTCTAAGGCGGCTCGCCGACATTGGAATCGCTGGCGGCATCAAAGCGGCCCAAACAGCCATCGAAGGTACTCTCCACAACCTGACGGCATTGGGCATATACGACCCCGATGCCAAGATTTTTCCCGGGCTGGGACGCGAGGCCACCACCGGCACCATCGAAGGGGCGGTCAAATCCCGTCAGGCCGCCAAGCAAAAAGAGGCATGGAAGGCTCTCGGCAAAGCCCAGGCGGCCAACAAGCTGCGGACCCGGATGCCGGAACTGGAACGCCGGCGCATCCGGGGCATCGTCGGGGAGACCGGGATCGACACTGTCTATGTGGACCACAAAGTCCTGAAGTATCTTTATGACTCCGGCGGCCTGGACGGCGTCCTGAAGACCATGGACGATGGTGAGAAGGCGGCGCTGAAACGGGAAATGGAGGCCGCTGACGCCCACGGTGGGTTCGTTGCCGTGTCGTTCGATACCTTCGCCGCCAGGATCGCCGGCATCGAAGGCTTCAATGCCCTGATCGACGACGTCAAGCTCGGGGAAGACAATTTCACGGTCAACGAAGGGAAAAAGTTCGAAAGCGAAATCCAGGACATCGTCGAGGCCGAACTGAAAGACGCCCGCAAGGCGGCGGAGGCCGATGCCCAACGTCTGGATGCCGTCGATAAGATTGGCGAAACGGTCCGCCGGCAATCCGTCTCCGCCGGCAATACGCCCGAGGCGGCCCGTGAACACGCGGCCCTGCATCGCGGTCGTGCGCGGGTCATCCAGTCCTACGGCATCGATCCCACGCCGTTCCGGCGGGGCACGGAAAACCAAAAGGCGCTGCCGGACGCGTTGCAAAAACCGGTGGCCGAGGGGCCTTTCAAGCAAGACGGTCCGGGTCCGGCGGTCAATCCGTTCACAAGCACGGACAAGTCCACCGTCCTGCAGGAAAGCGGCCGTTCTTTCGTCGATATGATGGAAAAGATCGCGGCCATGGAGGGGGCGCCCGAGCGGGCCAAGGGCGATTTCGCGGCCCTGCTCGGGTTCGTCGGCGCCGAACGGGCGTCCGACCTCGACCCCGGCCGCGACGGCAAGGCCGCGCGGGCCAAGCAGGAAAAACTGGCCCGGTCCTTCGAGACGTACCTGTCGGAAGGCAAGGCGCCGTCGGTCGAGCTGCGGTCCGCCTTCGACACCTTCCGGACCTGGATGATCGCGGCTTACAAGGACATCGAGGGCCGCGCGATGTGGGGCGGAACCGGGCTTCGGATCAATGACGATCTGCACCGGGTGTTCGAGCGCATGCTGGCGACGGAAGAAGAGATTGGGGCGGCGGAACGGTATACGGCCTTCGGCCTGCCGGCGGATCTTGCCGGCCTGATGACCGAAAAGGAATTGAAGGCCCATGCCGAGGCGGAACGGGCCGCGCGCGCCGCCGCCGTCTCGGACCTGGAGACCCGCAAGATCACGGAACAAGCCCGTGAAGACCAGGCCTGGTGGAAGGACGAGTTGAAAACCATCCGCGCGGACATCGAGCGCGAATACGCCGCGCGGCCGGTCTATGCGGCTCTCGACATGCTCCGCGGCAAGGCGCTCGACACCAAGTTGAGCCGCGCCGCGATCGTCGAGCTGCGGGGCGAAGAGGTCCTGAAGCTGCTGCCCAAAGGGATCTACCGCAGCGAGGGCGGCGTTGATCCCGACCACCTAGCCGCCAAGGTGGGCTTGGCGTCGGGCAATGAACTGATCACCGCCTTGATCAAGGCGGCCCCCAACAAGCAGGCCCGCGCCCGATCCATCCTGGACGAGGCCCGGGCCCGGATGGCGGCGCACCACGGGGATCTGCGCCACGACCCCCTGCAGGCTGCGAAAGCCGCCATCGAGGCCGTGCACGGCGAACAGCGCGGCCTCACCATCGAAGCCGAGTTGTCGGCCCTGGCCCGCAAGGCCGGAACCCGCCCGGCGACGGCCCGCGCGGCAAAGGCGGCGGCCCGGCGGATGATTGCGGCCCAAACGGTCGAGACGGCCGGCCAAGCCAACCGCTACCATATTCAGTCGGTACGTTTCGCCAGAAATGCCAGGGCCGCCCTGGCCCGCAAGGATTACCAGGCAGCGGCCGATGCCAAGCAAAAACAGCTTCTCAATCACTACCTCTTTATCGAAGCCCGCAAGGTGCAGGGCGACGCCGGAAAGACTATGGCCTATTTCCGCACTTTCGACGGCCCGGCCCAACGCCGCGAAAAAACCCCATTCGCACGCCATGAACGTTGAGATTTTGACAAGGATAAGCCCATGACCGTTTCGACCACATCGACGCGCACGAGCCCCCTCCTCGGCAACGGGGTGACGAAGGACTTCAATTTTTACTTCAAGATCCTGAACGAAGGGGATCTGCGGGTCATCCTCCGGGACGCCCGGGGCGACGAAACCCTTCTGGTCCCGGGCACCGGTTACACCGTGTCCGGGGCCGGAGAGGACGGCGGCGGCCACATCACCATGGCGACGCCCCCGGCGGCGGGCGAGACCGTGACCATCCGCCGGGTCATCACCAAAACCCAAACCACCGACCTTCAGAACCAGGGCGGGTTCTATGCCAAGACCCACGAGACGGTGTTCGACCGCCTGACCATGATGGCCCTGGAATTGGAGGAGGAGTCCACCCGCCATATCGCCGCCCCGGTCTCGG
>PIVK01000647.1 GCA_003354135.1 Rhodospirillales bacterium | reverse complement strand
GAAACAATTACTTTGTAGGATTTGTATTTGTAGCAGTAAGTACAATCAGAAACAGGTATCTAGGGAATCATATCACACTTTCTCATAATTACCGTATAAGTGGAAATTTTAGCTGTACATTTAATTTAGCTATTTTAGCTAATTGAATCAGGTCGCTAAAATTAATGTCGCTAAAATATTTGTATGCTAATAAATCTGGTGGATAGATATTATATTCAGGTAACTAAATGATGGCAAAACACAATATTTCACTGAATTATATAGACTTGATGGACATTTTTATGAAAACAGAGACCAATGTGACTATAAAACAGCTTCTTGTGCATGATTTTATACATTTTCCATTGTTTTGGCTTCTTAGTATATCACTTGTAAATTATGTGTATGTGTAGCTAATAGTGAGCCTTTCCTGGATTCACTAAAATAAAATTCATTTTTGACTTGTTGGTTTTGGTCAAATTCGCTCAAATTTGTGTTTGCTAAAATTGCCACTTATACGGTATATCACATTAAAATTTATAAAAAGC
>PIVK01000646.1 GCA_003354135.1 Rhodospirillales bacterium | reverse complement strand
GGAAGTGACTCCCGGTAACAGGAAGTGACCTCATAATAACAGGAAGTAGCCTATTTTCAACAGGAAGTGACTCCAGAAGACCAGGAATTGATGCCATAGTGACCGGAAGTGCTCTATTGTACCCGGAAATGCTCTATTGTAAACAGGAAGTGACTCCTGGAGACAGGAAGTGACCTCATAACAGGAAGTAGCCTATTTTTAACTCTAAATGACTCCAGAAGGCCAGGAAGTGATGCCATAGTGACCGAAAATGGTTGGTTGTAAACAGGAAGTGACTCCTGATGACGGGAATTGACCTCATAATAACAGGAAGTAGCCTATTTGCAACAGGAAGTGTGTCTAGATGACCAGGAAGTGATGTCATGGTGACCAGAAGTGCTCTATTTTAACTGGAAGTGCTCTATTGTAAACAGGAAGTGACTCCCGGTAACAGGAAGTGACCTCATAATAACAGGAAGTAGCCTATTTTCAACAGGAAGTGACTCCAGAAGACCAGGAATTGATGCCATAGTGACCGGAAGTGCTCTAT
>PIVK01000136.1 GCA_003354135.1 Rhodospirillales bacterium | reverse complement strand
TCGCTCTGAGCTCGTCGTACCATAGTTTCCCTGACTGCTTCATGCCGTATAGGGCCCGTTTAAGCTTCCACACAGTTCGATTGCCTCCCTCTTCCAGCCCCGGGGGTTGCTGCACGTACACCGGCTCGTTCAGCTTCGCATTCAGGTACGCCGCTGTGAAGTCCGCCTGGATGACCTCCCACTCCTTCTCCGCTGCGCAGGCCAATATAGTCCTTATGGACGACAACTCCGCCACCGGGGAGTAGGTGTCTTCCCTCCCAAAGGGCGACCACTGACGCGATCCATCTAGTACGTACCTCGACTTTAGTTTTGCCACCTCCCCGTTTTGGTCTAACTTTGCCCTGAACCTCCAAATTCCGTTCTCCACTCTCATGCCTGCATCCCGTTCCACTAGCACGTATGCATCCGCTGATTTCAATGTGTCTTTCTCACGCTGCATGCTCTCCAACCAGTCCTTGGAGAGTATCGCCTCTCTCCAACTTCGTGGTTCTCCCGCTTCATGTTTGACAGTCGCTGCCATCGCAAGCAGGGCCTGGTTGGAGCACGCCTGCCTCTCTCTACGAAGTTTCTCCGCCCCATCCGTGGCAGGTGAGGATGGGTCCCACAGGTCTCTTGGTGCCGCTGCTCTGGCGCTCCTGCGTGGGCTGCGCATTTCCATTTCCGGTGCCCCTTCTTGCTGTTGCACAGCGCCCGGGGCCAGGTCCCTCGAGTCTGCATCCTGCTCTGGGTCCCTTTCTTCCCCTGGTGTGGCTCCAGCGTCCTGGACTTCCCTCGCTGTGGTGGGCGTCACCTGGATCTCGGTTGCTTCCCCGGGTTGGCATACGCCGCCCCCTCGGCCTTTGCACAGCCCGGGTTCACTCTCCACAAACTTGACATGGTACGCCTCTCGGATCCTTCCGCTGCACGGGTCAAGTATTAGCCATGCGGGTGATTCCGGTGAGTAGCCCACGAGTACTCCCTTCCATCTGACTTGCCCTCCCTTTCCGTTCCTTAGTCCCTTTTCCATCTGGACGTACGCCGCACAGCCAAAGGTGCGTAGCCTGCGTGGTTCGAGTGTCTCATCTGTTCCCACGTCCACGGGCAATCTCCCTCCTAATGAGTCGTGAGGTGTGCGGTTCTTCAGGTAAGCCGCTGTTTGCAGTGCCAGCGGCCAGTACTTGTCAGGAACGTTCCTCCCCCTCAGCATCGACCGGGCTGATTCGGCCAACGTTGCTTGGTCCTTCTCCACTTGGCCGTTCATTGCTTGGCACGATGGGGGAGCATGCCTGGTGTTCAATCCCGCTTTTCGACACTGTTCCACCCAGTCTCTCGAGATGAACTCCGTACCCGCATCCGTTTGCATACACGTTGCTTTTGGTCGTAGCCTGGGGAGCTGGTAAGTCAGGTAGTCACGTAGGATCTTCGTGGCTTCGGATTTGTTGCAGTACGGGTAGACATGCACCATTTTGTTGGTCCTATGCGAAAAGGTGATTGCACCTGATTGCCCCTTGTAGCCGCCCCTCCAAGGCATGCCATCCACTTGGACCACCACTTCTCCACTGTGCGTAGCCGTACTTGGTATGTTAGCCCGCCTCGGCTTGTGCAACAGGCACGGTTCACACTTGTCGACCTCACACTCCCCTGTTAACTTTACTAATCCTGCTTTCTCCAGGGATCTGAGCTTCCTTTCGCTCACGTGTCCCAGCCTTTCATGCAGATCTTGCCAGCTCATCTTTAATGGGTGGTCCCCTGGGCCTGCGTCCGGGGTTACGTCGGCCTGTGCCGCCATGCCTTGTGCCTCTGGGAAAACCCAGGTACCGTCCTCTCGAGCCAAGTACCACCGTTGCCCTTCCTTCGTTATCTCTCCACCGTCCGGCGTAAAACTGATGCTGTAGCCTTTCTCGTTCAGGGATTTTACTGAAATGAGGTCCCTGCAGAGTGCTGGCACGAGTAGGCCATCTCTTAAAGTGAGCTCTTTTCCTGTTTGGTGGGTCATGGTTGTGTTTCCCCTGTGCGTGGCTTCCAGTGTTGTTCCATCTGCCTGCTTGATTAGTGTGTTGTTGGTGTTTGGTGTGGGAGACGTGAATCTGTTTCTGTTGTTGATCAGGTGTAGCGTGCATCCTGAGTCAACGATTGGATTTTGGTGTTGAGGCTTTGAATAATTGGAAACAGGGTTTGTATTGTGGTTTAGGTTATT
>PIVK01000645.1 GCA_003354135.1 Rhodospirillales bacterium | reverse complement strand
ACACGGCGAACAACCAAAGGCACCCCTCCGTCACGGCCTTGTCCGACGGCGGTTTCGTCGTGACCTGGGAAGGGGCTGGGGATGGTGACGGTTATGGCATTTACGGCCAGCGGTTTGACAAAGATGGGAAACCGGAGGAGGCGGGCGAGTTCTCGATCAACACCTCCACGACGAGCATCCAAAAGGCCCCCTCCGTCACGGCCTTGTCCGACGGCGGTTTCGTCGTGACCTGGACCTCCTTTGGGCAAGATGGTTCCCGTTATGGCGTTTACGGCCAGCGGTTTGACGAAGATGGGAAACCGGATGAGGCGGGCGAGTTCTCGATCAACACCTACACGACGAACGACCAAGCTGAGCCCTCCGTCACGGCCTTGTCTGACGGCGGTTTCGTCGTGACCTGGAACTCCTATAAGCAAGATGGTTCCGGTAATGGCGTTTACGGCCGGCGGTTTGACGAAGATGGGAAAGCGGAGGGGGACGAGTTCCCGATCAACTCCTACACGATGGGCACCCAACAGAACCCCTCCGTCA
>PIVK01000644.1 GCA_003354135.1 Rhodospirillales bacterium | reverse complement strand
AATGATAGAAGGGCATGCAGGGAACACACACACTAAATTTGAAGGAAATCCATGTAGTGGTTCTAAAGATATGGGCCTTCAAAGTTGGTAAAACAGCGCGAGTCCCCATTTGGGGCCTCACTGGGCCAAAACCCATAAGTGCCCCCATTACCACCACTACAGGGTGTTATGGGGGCATTCTCTATTTTTTTTATCATAACTCATAGACCTCTACTTGCAACCATAATTTCAGCTTTCAGTCTCTTGTATATTCCGAGATCATAGGGGGGTAGAAAATACCCCCCTGGCCATGCGAGGCGATGGAAAATACGTTGGCTGTGTGAGGGTTAATATGGATTATTTGAATTTTAATTTGCTCAAAATGCTTTGACAACTCTTTATTAACACCATTAATTTTTTTTTACAAAAATAAAAAGTGTACATTTGTCCCCTTTCCAGGGGTGGCCAACAGTTGATGCTTTGTAGCACACATTGAGCAGCTTTTAGCATTTGTAGCACACATTGAGCAGCTTTTAGCACCTTTGTAGCACA
>PIVK01000643.1 GCA_003354135.1 Rhodospirillales bacterium | reverse complement strand
TCAGAAGTCTAGAAGTGCCCAAACCATGATTTTTAATATATTTAGACTAAGGGTCACAATGACCTTTGAGGTCAAAGGTCAAGGTCATTTTATATTTTTATTTTTTATTGCTAAGGCAAGTTTTAGGGTGATTTTGAAAGGTTACCAAATGAACGAATGACATTTTTATGGGATTTTCAATGTTTAGCGGCCATTTTGGACCTGACCTTGACCTCTGACCTCCAAGGTCATATCATCATTAAACTCCCCAACCCTTAAATAGGGGGTAGGCACCCCTAAATTCCATCTCAGAGGTCTAAAAGTGCCCAAACTGGGATTTTAAATATATTTAGACTAAAGGTCACAATGACCTTTGAGGTCAAAGGTCAAGGTCATTTTATAATTTTATTTTTTATTGCTCAGGCAAGTTTTTAGGGTGGTTTTGAAAGGTTATCAAATGAATAAATAGCATTTTTATGGGATTTTCAATGTATAGCGGCCATTTTGGACATGACCTTGACCTTTGACCTCCGAGGTCATGTTACCATTGAAC
>PIVK01000642.1 GCA_003354135.1 Rhodospirillales bacterium | reverse complement strand
TGATGCCATAGTGACCGGAAGTGCTCTATTGTAACCGGAAGTGCTCTATTGTAAACAGGAAGTGACTCCTGGAGACCGGAAGTGACCTCATAATAACAGGAAGTAGCCTATTTTCAACAGGAAGTGACTCCATAAGATCAGGAATTGATGCCATAGTGACTGGAAGTCCTCTGTTGTAAACAGGAAGTGACTTCGGGGAGACAGGAAGTGACTGCTGGAGACGGGAAGTGACATCATAATAACAGGACGTAGCTTATTTTCAACTGTAAATTACCAGAAGACCAGGAAGTGATGCCATAGTGACCAAAAATGGTCTGTTGTAAACAGGAAATGACCCCTGATGACAGTAAGTGACCTCAAAATAACAGGAAGTAGCCTATTCTCAACAGGAAGTGTATCTAGATGATCAGGAAGTGATGCCATAGTGACCGGAAGTGCTCTATTGTAACCGGAAGTGCTCTATTGTAAACAGGAAGTGACTCCTGGAGACCGGAAGTGACCTCATAATAACAGGAAGTAGCCTATTTTCAACA
>PIVK01000641.1 GCA_003354135.1 Rhodospirillales bacterium | reverse complement strand
TAGTGTCATTACTGTTTATTAATGTACTAGTTAGGGTCATTACTGTTTATTAATGTACTAGTTAGTGTCATTACTGTTTATTAATGTACTAGTTAGGGTTATTACTGTTTATTAATGTACTAGTTAGTGTCATTACTGTTTATTAATGTACTAGTTAGTGTCATTACTGTTTATTAATGTACTAGTTAGGGTTATTACTGTTTATTAATGTTATCCATTTTGGTTAACTTTTTAGGTTAAATTGACCCAAATATCGACAAATATGACATCCCATGGCCATTTCAGGTCATTTCGTGTAATGTTTGATCCAAGGCGAGTTCTGGTATTTTTCCATTTAGGTCAACTTTTTGGGCCAAATCGGCTCAAATAGAGAAAAATATGACATCCCAAGGTCATTTCGGGTCATTTGGTGCAATGTTCGATCCAAGGTGAGTTTTAGTATCTTTCCATTTTTGTCAACTTTTTGGGTCAAATTGGCCAAAATATCAACCAATATGACATCCCAGGGTCATTTTGGGCCATTTGGTGCAATG
>PIVK01000640.1 GCA_003354135.1 Rhodospirillales bacterium | reverse complement strand
ATTCATTCCTTCCTTCATTCTTTCATTATCTCTCTCTCTCTCTCTCTCGCTCTCTCTCCTCTCTCACTCTCTCTGTCTCTCTCCCCGCCCCGTGTCGGGCCATCCTGTCCATCCAGTGACAGTGATGCTCTTCAAACGGCGCAGAATAACAAGGCTAACCCCCACCTTAGTGCACAAACACTCGATTGCACTGAGATACGGGCCACGCCATGATGAGTCACGGTGTTGTTGTGTGTTGGTTTGGTTACACGGTGACGTGAACTATGGCTTTGTGGAAAGCGCCGACTCACACGCAACATTTGCCAGGATGGTGCTCTGGCACCGGCTGCCATGTCAGACTGGAGGGGCAGATGCCTCCCCTGCTCGCAGGGAGCTTTGGCAGTCGGTATGCTAACACGTCCCTGGCTGGCTCGGCTTAGGGTTGCTGCTCTTTGCGCGCGAAGGGCGCGGTTGGTCATACGGTGCTGATACAGAATGGCTGTGAGGGCCTGCAGCACCCCAACCACCCCTCAAATGCGGCAAGTGGACGCACTT
>PIVK01000639.1 GCA_003354135.1 Rhodospirillales bacterium | reverse complement strand
AGCGTCACGTACGAGGTCCTGGTGAGACTGGCTTCGGGCATGAGTGCAAAGCCGCGTGGAGAGTTTGGTAGGCTTTCCAGGTCACGACGCATGCACCACACACCCCGAAGCAGCTCATTGGTGGAGACTGTGTCCGGATCCAGGCAGTTGGGGTTATCGTGGTCGTCTTTCTTTCGCGCAGTGCACTTGTGCCAGCGATGGTAAAAGCGTTCGTAGTGCGTGCGTAGGTGTGTCTCTACCTCCGCTGCAAGCTTCTTGGCCGCCAGCGACATGGCCTGGCTCATGACGGAGCCGAGTCCAGGGTCGGGAACGCAACGCCGGGCCAGAATGTGCTCGTGCCCGTGCTTCCACTTTCCGCTGCGCAAGGACGTGTACAGCGCCGAGTAGAATCGCTGATCAAGGATTGGCAGCTCCTCACTCGCGTCCAGTTTTGTGAGAACCAGTTCCTTTGCCAGCAGGGACACGCGCACAGTCATCTCATTGACAGCGAGCACCACCCGCTCCAGAAGCTGTCTGAACTCGCGACACTTCACC
>PIVK01000638.1 GCA_003354135.1 Rhodospirillales bacterium | reverse complement strand
CAAAGCTTGCTGAGTGCCAGAAAACGTGTATTCCCCCTACTGGCGCGCTGTGCCGAGTTGATGCAAAGCTTGCTCAGTTGATGCAAAGCTTGTTGGGTGCCAGAAAACATGTATTACCCCAACTGGTGCGCTGTGCCGAGTTGATGCAAAGCTTGCTTAGTTGATGCAAAGCTTGTTGGGTGCCAGACAACATGTATTCCCCCTACTGGTACGCAGTGCCGAGTTGATACAAAGCTTGCTCAGTCGATGCAAAGCTTGCTGAGTACCAGAAAACCTTTATTCCCCCTTCTGGCGCGCAGCGCCGAGTTGATGCAAAGCTTGCTCAGTTGATGCAAAGCTTGCTGAGTGCCAGAAAACGTGTATTCCCCCTACTGGCGCGCAGCGCTGAGTTGATGCAAAGCTTGCTCAGTTGATGCAAAGCTTGCTGAGTGCCAGAAAACGTGTATTCCCCCTACTGGCGCGCTGTGCCGAGTTGATGCAAAGCTTGCTCAGTTGATGCAAAGCTTGTTGGGTGCCAGAAAACATGTATTACCC
>PIVK01000637.1 GCA_003354135.1 Rhodospirillales bacterium | reverse complement strand
AAGCATCAACAGATGTTCCCTCACTATATCAAGATAGATAAGATAAGATAATAGATAAGATAAGATCAGACAGAGAGCCGTGGCCTAATGGATAGGATGGCCGACTGCCGCACGAGGGGTCGTGGGTTCAAGCCCCGGCCTCTCCAAGTGACAGCCTTTTTTCAAGGTGATTTTAATTTCACCTGGCTCTCAAGTACCTGGGGCTCTGGCTAGTAGTACCATACTGTCCTGCGCTGTGGTCTGCTGTGCATCAATGTGACTGTAATGGTCACAATGCATTAGGTTATCTGTGTAAGTTCTGTTCCTTGCCATGAGTCGGTGGTTTCCTCCGGGGTCTCCGGTTTCCTCCACCCATCAACAGAGGCTCAAGATAGCTCAATCTGCGCTCTTCAATAACCAAAAAAATATGGGAAGGGCCTTCAGTTGGGTTTGATTGAGTGCAGATGTGTCCCTAAAAAAGGGGCTTCCAAATATGGAAGCAATTGGTAGAATCTTCATAAGTGAAGGCATCCAATTACAGGAAGAAGAAGAAGA
>PIVK01000636.1 GCA_003354135.1 Rhodospirillales bacterium | reverse complement strand
ACACCATCGACACAATACATTCGTTTACCCCCCGGTGTACGTATGTGTCTAAGTCCTCCGGAGGTCGCCCATTTGCGAAGTGATGCAGATGAGACGCCATATTCGCGTTTGAATTCGACTGCTGGTTTGTAGACCATGGATAGTGGTTATATATATATGTATTTGTCTCCTTTTTCGTGAAAAGTTTGATTTTTTAATTTGTTTGGGATTGGGTATAATATTCTTTAGCAACCTCTTGGGATCTGAGAGCCAGCACACTCTTTCTTTTCATCTACTTTCATCATTGACACTATTTGTATCACCAGCCCCAGGGCATATAATTATACCAATATCGGTGTATATTATTCTTAAGATTGAAACACTTCCAATATCGTAACGTCCGAGTGTTTTGTCTTGGGATAAGCTTCGAATGGGCCGGCTAAATAAAATTGAGTGATTTGGTTGAAAATATAAGTAGTTTCAAAATATCTCTTACCACCTACAAAGGGGCGAAGTGGGTGTGGGAGCGGTATGGTGCCGCCCCTTCAACCCTTC
>PIVK01000635.1 GCA_003354135.1 Rhodospirillales bacterium | reverse complement strand
CAGTTGGAATAGGACAGATCGGATGGAAACCGGAGTCACTAAACGGGGGGGCGTGTGTGGGTCATCGCTCACGCGGTATAACACGTCCTCCAAGAGCTCCAGTTCATCCCACTTTTCCAACAGGGTCCTAGTTATTGCAGACTCTCCTGCAAAATCTCTTCTATGGGGCTGTTGCCCCTCCTTGAATGCTTTGAGGAGCGGGGCTATATCCTTGTCCGCCTCCTGTAGCGCCGCTAGCTGTGGCTTGGTATATTGCTCAGGGATCGTAGTGACGTCCCTGAACTCCACGGCCTCCGAGGGTACTTTGCGGGTCCCTCTATGTGTGCGGGGTCTGCTACCTGCCTTCTTAGTCGCTGTTGCATCTCGTGCAGGCGGGGCAGGTTCAGTGTTCTCCGGCGGGCGCTCCTCCTCATCCGTTTCGCTCGGAACAGGCTCATAGGCTGCTGCTTCCGGCGGTCCATCTTCTTGCTCCACATCCTCGTCTGAGGACGAGTGGTCAACTCTGGTTCCTTTTTGTTTCTGTCTGCTATTGAG
>PIVK01000135.1 GCA_003354135.1 Rhodospirillales bacterium | reverse complement strand
GAGGATATGTCAAAAGCGCTTCGCGAAGAGTACGCGACAGATAGGTATGGTCGCCGGTATCGAGTTAATCATGCGGTTCGTGTGTCAAAAGGAGGCGTTCAGTACACCTTTTGGGCCATGATGAAAGATGCTCCAAGAGAGCACATGCAGAAGGCGTTCATACAACGCCGAGAACAAATCGTAGGGGATTGCGTTCAGCTTTCGACAGACGTGGACGCTTACAACGGCCTCAACGAAGACCAATCACCTATACAGATACCGTTCGATTTCCGAGAGGACATAGAAGAACGCCGCTTCTCCGAAGGTGACGAAGCGGCTTAATCTGATTTTTTCCAACGGGCTTGAGCGGCCAAACTTGCGATCTCTGAACGCTGTTCGGGCGTAAGAGCTTTTGCCCTCGCCTTACCGCCCTTCAAACCGCCCTTGCGAGCGCTGGCCGACGGCTCCTTGTCTTCGGTCTGCCCCGTGGCCAGATCCACAATGCGTTTCGCCAACTGGTTCGGATCACGGGGGCGTTTCGGTTTTCTACTCATACCCGCAATATGGCACCCCTACTGGCCACTTTCCAGACTTGTCAATCTTGGCTAATTTCAAACTGACCCACTCCCATAAATACTCTTCATTTCGAGTTGGCGTTCTGGCGCTTTGCGCGATGCCCTGACGACCGGGCTTAACCGAGCGGGACCGGGCAATCGTCGGCGCCGCCGTGCGGCGCGCCCTGGAACGGGCGGACCATCCCTGGCTGCTGGTGTTCGACAACGCGGACGGCGAGGCCGCCATCACGGACTTCATCCCCAACGGCCGCCACAGCCACGTCACCTCGCGCAATCCGCACTGGACGGTCGCGACGCCGCTGGAGGTGACCCTGTGGATACCGGACCAATCCTGGGACTACCTAAGACCACCGGGGAGGACGACCGCGAGGCCGCAGAGACCCTGGCCGATGCCCTGGGGAATCTGCCGCTAGCGGCGGCGCGGCTGTTGAACCGGATCGGTTTCTACCGTCGGCACCGGGCCGATCATGTTGGCGCCGAACCTTGTTTCAAGCGCGCGCTCGCCATCGGCGAGAAGACCCTGGGCCCGGCCCCTCCGAAGACCCGAACCGTGACCCGGAATATAGGGCCTTCCGGCCAAAGTCATTCTCGCAATGGACGTCCCCTTGTGTTACCATGCAACCCCACAGATACTCTCGCCGGTTTCCCACGTATGGTCATGACGGGGGATAGGCACGGAAGCCGTGGACGAGATGGGAATGAACGGCATTGAACTTCAGCTCATAGTCGCTTTCATCGGCGCTGCCGCCGTGCTTGGCGGGGCTGTTCTCTCGCCCGTCATCGCCCGGATTCTGCGGGAACGGAAACCCGCGATGCCGGTCGGACGGATCATGGAAACCCCACCGGCCGGAGGTTGCGGCACCCGGGGAACCCCGTCTCTGTTCGAAAAGGTTTTCCACCCCAACACCGGCTTCTTCGGCCGCGACGGCCTGCTTCGGGCGTTGCGCGATGCCCTGCTGACGGCCGGGCTTAACACGACCTTGAGCCCGCACGCGATTGTCGCAGCCGCACAGGCACCGGGCGGACGGTTGCGCATTTCTTGCGAACCGCGTGAAGACACAAGGTGAAGATGGAAACGGCCATGACGGAATCCGACTATATGTTTGACCCCGACCGCCGGTTTCTCTTCTCCTTGTCGCGCGAAATCGACGCTTGGCTGGACGAGGGGACGGAGGACTCGCCCGAAACGCGGTTCTTTGTCCGCCATGCCCCGGATATTTTTCGCCTGCTCTGCCGTCTTTCCTTTGACCCGGAGGTCGCGCCGAAAGAACGTGCGCGGTTGTTCTGGGCCAGGGTCTATTTCATCAACAGCGTAGATGTCCTGCCCGAAGTGGCCCATGGTCCCGCGGGCTATGTGGACGACGTGGCGGTGTCCGCCCACGTGATTGACGGCGTGGCCCGGGAAGGCAGCGGGGACACCCTGATCTCCCGCCACTGGGGCGGTGACGGCGAAATCGCCGAGATCATCTCCGAGATCCTGTGTGGGGCCGAACGGCTGCTCGGCAAGGGGCGCTGGGATCTGCTTCGCCGAATGCCGGACGAAATCTGAACAAACATTTTCGCCCATATCGTTATCACGGCCCGTATCGTTATCACGGCCCGTATCGTTATCACGGCCCGTATCGTTATCACGGCCCGTATCGTTATC
>PIVK01000134.1 GCA_003354135.1 Rhodospirillales bacterium | reverse complement strand
TTCCTCACCGGTCTCCCTCTCTTTGCCCCGTAAGGAAGCACGCCAATTCCGTCCTTTGCTGTCGCGCAATCGGAAATATACTTCCACCAAGAAACCGTAGCCCGTCCGCACTTCCGATACACAACGAGCCCCGAATACGACCAAACCGCCGCCAAAGTCGATAGCATTGCTTGGTAAGAATTCCTGAGGAGCCTCGGCCAGGAATATATTGGCATCGTCCAGATCCCTCAGGGCCCGAGGTAAGGGGCGAACCGCACTTCGTTCATATATCTCTTGAGAATTCGACTGGCGTGGCAATGTCCCAGTTGGCTTCAGCCGGATTTCCAACTTGTCCTGGTAACGTATGAATGAGGCCGTTGAGCCAAGCTCCTTACTGAGTTCTTCCAGGAGCTTGAATATCACTTTCCGCTCCTTGGGGTTCGCAGGCCGCACCGAACCTGGCTCGAGTTTCATAGGGTGAATGATGAGACCATGGATGCCCTTTTTGTCGAACAAGAGTTCGAAAAAGGCGGAATATCGGATTCGATCTTCTGAGACACGGTCGAATAATAGCGAGCCCATATCGTAAACAATGGGCTTGCCCTTATAAACCTCGATACCCTGTAGGATGTGGGCGGAGTGCCCAAGAATTGCATCCACGCCTTCGTCGATAATGCGCCAAGCTAGGCGCCTAATATCCTCGTGCGGCACCTCGCGCCAGTTGCCACCCCAATGAGGCGAGACGATGACCAAATCCGCGTGGCTCCTGGCTTCTCGAATGACCGGGGCCAAATCACCCAGTGCCTCGGGGCTGCCCTGAACCGAAAATACGCCGCCGCCGGATTCGGAAGCCGCCAGCCTCTTCTGGTCCGTGGCAAAGGAGATAACGGCGATGACCAGGTCTCCTGCCCGTAAGTAAATTGGGCGAGATGCCTCCTTGACGTTACGACCACTGCCTGCCGCAGCAATACCGGCCTGAGACAGTAGTGCTGACTGCTCGATCAGGGCATCAGCCCCGAAATCCATGGCATGATTGTTGGCCGTGGTCACGGCTGAAACCCCCGTGGCCACCAGCACATTCACCATTTCAGAAGGCGCCCGGTAGTAATAGGGGCGTCGCTCGCCCTTATCGTAAAACGCCCCTTCACCACTGATAACACACTCGAGATTGACCAGGAAGATATCCGCGCCGGACAGGTAGGGTTGCAACTCGCGAGTTGGCCAATCTACGCCTTGGTTGTCCACAAGGCCCGGCATATCGCGGGACAACATGAAGTCCCCACCCGCGACGAGGCGATGAACGTTGTCCGGGAGTGCATTCTCATCAGAAACTTCCTGCGCAGCAGAGGAAACGACCTTCGGCTCAGCCTCAACAACACAGAAGTCCCATTCTTTTTGGCCTGGGGGAATCCCAACTGCCTCCAGCAAAAGAGAAGCATCACCAAGCCGATTGCTGTCCGCAGAAATGAAAGCAGCGTCACCATTGCTAAGCAGCAAAGGCTCTTTAAATTCGCCTTCCTCTTCAGGCTTTGCTTGTAACGATAACTCTTTTTCGCCCCGCAGAAGCGGTATCACGACAACCGCGCCCGTTGCCGGCAGTTCCATGATATGAGGTCCGGGAGGCATTCGCACAAGACGCACCGAAAGGTCATGGGACCGGAGTCCAAAAACAGTTCCGATACGACTAAGAATGTCGCGGAACACGGTGCTGGTGTTGCAGTGCTTCCCATCAAGGATAACGACCTGATCCTGCTCCATGGCCAACGCTCCGTCAGAAAAACGAAGAGAGGCGAGATATTCCGTTTCATCGAAACACAGAACGTTATCGAAAACCGTATCGACAACTGAGGTGGAACCGACCCGAAGAGTCGGGTTGGAAGAAAGGTCAGGGATGGAGTTGACGTGCCATACGCCAAGGCATTTACTCCGCTTCGGGAGGTCATCGATGATCCGAAGCGGCTCCGGGAAGGAATAGGGGGGAAGTGTGAGGTTCAACGGGTTCCAAGCTCCCTGCTTCGCCTTCACGCCGAGGTTTTTTCCGACGTTCTGGTAATGGGAGACGATAAGGTAGCGGGCTCCACTGTTCTTTATGGCCCGCAACGACTCGACGATGTCGCGATAAGAAAAATGCGTAAAACAGTCGCGGGCCAGAACAGCATCACAGGACGGAAGCGGAGGGCGGCGAATGTCCTGTAACCGGTACTCGATGCCCTTTTTCCCCGAAT
>PIVK01000634.1 GCA_003354135.1 Rhodospirillales bacterium | reverse complement strand
AACATGACCTTCTGACCTAGTGATTTTGAGGTCAAAGGTCAAGGTCACTGGGTGCACAAAAATTACCAGTTTCCACATATTTCACATTATAAACATATTCTATTGCATGTCCGCTCCATATTTCAGCAACCACTGATGTTAGAGTAGTCTAACTTCACATGTTAGTAGTTCCTAGGGAGTCCTGACCTGTTGAAGCTGTTGAGGTCGGGAGGTCAAAGGTCAAGGTCACCTGAGTGCAGAAAATCACCTATTTTACATATATTTCTTATTATAGACCTATTCTATTGTAGCTAATCTATCTAAAGCCTGAATATAAGTTGACCTCAAAATGACCTTCTGACCTAGTGATCATGAGGTCAAAGGTCAAGGTCACTGGGTGCAAAAAATGACCAGTTTTACACATATTTCACATTATAAACACATTCTATTGCATGTACACTCCATATTTCAGCAACCACTCATGTTAAAGTGGTCTAACTTCACATGTTAGTAGGTCCTAGGAATCCTGACCTGTCAAAGCTATTGAGGTCAGAAG
>PIVK01000633.1 GCA_003354135.1 Rhodospirillales bacterium | reverse complement strand
ACCTACACACGCACTACGAACGCTTTTACCGTCGCTGGCACAAGTGCACTGCGCGAAAGAAAGACGACCACGACAACCCCAACTGCCTGGATCCGGACACAGTCTCCACCAATGAGCTGCTTCGGGGTGCGTGGTGCATGCGTCGTGACCTGGAAAGCCTGCCAAACTCTCCACGCGGCTTTGCACTCATGCCCGAAGCCAGCCTCACCCGGACCTCGTACGTGACGCTGGATGCCACATGCGTGGCCCACATGTACCGGAACCTCCACCCCCACAGCTTCCAGGAGGAGGGAAAACGCAAGGGAACCATGCGAAAGATGGCTATCAGCGACGTGACGGCGCTGCACTCCGAGGATATTTGGGCCGAGCTGTTCTTTCTGCCTCGCGTGCGGCGCATGCGGAGAACGCACCACCTGTGATTCTCTCTCCAGACGGACGGCGTGGGCGTGGCCTTCGGCTTCGGGAGGTGGTACCGCTGCGTACCAAGCGAAAAGAGCAAAATGGGAGATGACGACGACGGGGATGTAAAAGAATCG
>PIVK01000632.1 GCA_003354135.1 Rhodospirillales bacterium | reverse complement strand
CTGTGTGGTTGGGGTAAACACGTAGCTTCTTGGTTCGGGGGAGGTTGTACACCTTCTTGGCCTTGCTGCGCTCTATTTTCCTTTTCTTCTTCTCTCGTGTGCTTGCGTCTCCTTCTTCCTTCAGCCGCTCGTTTTCCGTGATGGCTTGCCACAAAGACTGCTGTGATTGCCATAAGGTCTTCGGCGAGCTGCTGAGTAGACTCTCCGGGGTTGTCACCTTGACGGTGAACCATGAGTTTGACTCCTTTCTGGTGGAAAATGTACTCCAGTAGGTCAATGGCGAAGCGTGCAAGCCAGTCAAGGTGCATGACCACAATCTCTTGGACACCTCCCCGGTGTACGGAGTCCAGAAGGGCACGCAGCCCGGGTCTCTTGAAGTTGATGCCTGATGCGACGTCGGTGATGACTCGGTGTCGTGGGTACGCTTGCGTGAGCTCGTTGACTTGACGTTGTAGATCGGCACGTTGTTTGGAAGACGAGACTCTGGCGTAGATGATTGAGCCAGTGCTTGGATCTTCTCGATCACCGAGGAGTCG
>PIVK01000631.1 GCA_003354135.1 Rhodospirillales bacterium | reverse complement strand
GGAACCACAGGATCTTTGGGTGCTGGTCTGGATAAGTACCTCTACCCCCTGCCTGGTGAGACAGTAACCGATGGTAAGTTACCCCTCACCGACCCGAAGACAGGCCGTGTAGTGCACCCAGGAGATGCCTACAGGAACCTCCGAGCCGAAGCCGCAAGACGCCATAGTACCGACGAGAAGCGGAGAACGCTGCAGTCAAACGCGCCAACCGAAGGCGCTCAACCGAGGATGGGATCCCAACCGAGGAAGGATGCCCAACCGAAGGCGAGTTCACAACCGAGGATGAAGGCCTGGAAGAGCAGGCAGCCGAGTGCCTCGACCCCACTGCAGGTTAAGAGGGAAAGGCCCTCGCCAGCAGTGCACCGACGATCGGATGTCCTCCCAAGAATAAAACTCTCAGAGGGCGACCCCAAAGCAGCTACGAAACTAGCCGAGGGCCTAAGAAGGATTGACCTTGAAGACCTGGAGGAGCAGCTAGTAGCCGCCGGGCAGGAGCCCCTGATGAGACGTAGAGGACATCAGGACCGGCCTAGTCT
>PIVK01000630.1 GCA_003354135.1 Rhodospirillales bacterium | reverse complement strand
ATCACTGTCTTGTTTTGCACCACACCATAACTCTATCTCGAGAATAACGATTACCCCCTTTGACCAGAGCGACACTCGCCACTCCTACGAATACACCCTGCCATCTAACATACATGTAGTAAGAGCAAAATGTACACCACGTGCATGTGAGAGATTCGTCATTCAAAGATGATTTCATGCCTTTCTTGGACAGTGACATACAGGAAACTTCTCAATTCCTCTAAGAGATTCAAAGATATGGGATTGAAGATAAGAGATAAAATAATATAATGCATTTGCTCTCTCAAGCTAGAAATGGTCAATATCCAACCAGGAGCAACAGTGTCCTTACACAAATATAGGTGTAAAATGCCATCATATGCCGAATACTGCAGGGTTTTGTTGTACCATGTCGGCAAGAATGAAGTCATAAGGTCTTTGCCACTTCCCCTGTAAAAAACAATAGATTACTCATTTGGTTGTAGGATTTTGTTGCATTGGCAGGGATAAAGTTAATGGCAGTGCAATGGTGTGCCCCAATTGGGCACCTGAAGGAG
>PIVK01000629.1 GCA_003354135.1 Rhodospirillales bacterium | reverse complement strand
ATATCTCCTTCCTGACCAGGTATGCCGGCAAAACCGCCGTACATAGCGACACCATCCACTAGTTTGAATGTGGCGCTGCGTGGGTCCTCCTCCTCTGTGCGTTGGCTGGGCACATACACGCCTTTCGCCACCCAGATTTGGTCGCCGGCCTGGGCTATGTCAAGAGCCGATTGCAGGCTGGTGAAGGCGTCACGCCAAGAGGAGCCATCGTTGGCCCCTGCGGTTTTTGCAGCATCAACATAAAGGGTCCCGGAAACGTGGCTGAGCACGCTTACACTGTTGTCATTCGCTACCGGATCGCCCGACGCCGCTGATACTGAGGCCGTGTTGGTGAAGTCGAAGGGCGAATTGACCTCAGGTTTGACCTGACCGCTGAGGGTTATGATTCCCCCTGCCTGAGGCATGAGATCTTCTATTTCCCAAATATAACTGGGCGGGACGCCGATCTGGGTCACCGCCGCTCCCTCTGATGTTATTTCACCGATCACCACCTCAGGCGGGATCAAATCTGAGAGTTGGACGCCTGTGACTGTGTCTG
>PIVK01000628.1 GCA_003354135.1 Rhodospirillales bacterium | reverse complement strand
TTTTTTCTTCATGAAACTTTTAGTTTTAGTGCATACAGAATGTACTGAATGCCATTTATGTGAGTTCCCATGGTCTGGTGGTCACATCCATTGCTTGCAGGGAGGACGAGTGGCCGAGCGGTTAGCGCTACGGACTACAAAAAAGTGTTCTGAAGGGTTGTGAACAGCCAGGTTCGAACCCTGGGCAGTGCAGGGGTTTCTTCTCAGTTCCCCTTGATTCCTCCCCATTCCCCTTGGTATTATAGCCTGAATATCAAGGGGAATGAAAAATTAGAGAAAAATATCTGCGCTGGTTACCAGCTGCATTTCTTAAGAAAGGCTAAAATTGTCTTAATTTGTATTTAATATGTTTCTAGTGTTCACCCCCTAAGAGCAGCGTCAGCTGGGGCCAACCAGGGATATATCCTAAAGATTCATGTGACATGTATCTGGATGGCCGGGGGGTATATAAATGTAGGATTATTATTATTAATTGTGTTACAACAGTGAGGGTACCAGCCCAAGATGGGAATCTTGTGATGTACCCACCTCTGGTGAGT
>PIVK01000627.1 GCA_003354135.1 Rhodospirillales bacterium | reverse complement strand
CTGCTGTTTGCGCCAGGCTGCTCGCCCAAGCCTCTAAAGGCGTGCCTTTACCACCAAATACCCCCGTTTTAAAACGTTTTTTTTGGCTTGTATCACCCCAAAGTCAATATCCAGCCAGGCACCGACTCCCTGACTCCGGCAACCCCTCATATGTACCGTAATATCAACCAGTGAATGCAAAAAGGGACAAACTTTTTTCCGCTTTTTTGGGGTTTTTTCCCTGCCAAAAGTTTGTCCCTTTTTGCATTCACTCGTTGATACAATACCCAATACGAGGGGGTCTAAGAAAACAGCTAAAACCGCGAGGCCTGACCTGATTCGACTGCTGTTTGCGCCAGGCTGCTCGCCCAAGTCTCTAAAGGCGTGCCTTTACCACCAAATACCCCCGTTTTAAAACGTGTTTTTTGGCTTGTATCACCCCAAAGTCAATATCCAGCCAGGTACCGACTCCCTGACTCCGGCAACCCCTCATATGTACCGTAATATCAACCAGTGAATGCAAAAAGGGACAAACTTTTTTCCGCTTTTTTGGGGGTTTTT
>PIVK01000626.1 GCA_003354135.1 Rhodospirillales bacterium | reverse complement strand
TGCTGTTTCGTCGCTTTCTTTTCTTTTTAGTGCCGATAATTCGCAAGTTTTGGTAGAGCGTGCCGCCGGATGACTTATCCTGCCAAACGTGCTGGTAAATACGTTCGTGACTGACCGTGGTCCCGGACCAATCCGGATCCCGTTTCATTCGCCAAGCAATCTGCTCAGGCGAATGCTGTCGGCGTAGTTTTCGTTCGATGTAATCTATGGTTTGGGGCGTCATTTTACCGGCTTTTCGAGCGGATAACCTTCGTTTAACGGCTTTTTGTTGTGCCTGTTTCGGCCGATACCCTTTACCTCCGGCATTGCGAAGCAGTTCCCGGCTGACAGTCGATGGATGAACGCCTAGCCTGCTTGCCATCTGATTTTGCATTTTTCCTGCTTGCCTCATCGCATAAATTTCGATACGATCTTCTTCGGTGAGTTGCCTGTATTGCCTCATAAGTGCTCCTTGTGTTAAGGGCCAGTAAACTCAGTGAGACAGTATAACAACTCACCTTGTTTTTGGCTAATCAGTTGCACTTATGATTTGAATCCGCG
>PIVK01000133.1 GCA_003354135.1 Rhodospirillales bacterium | reverse complement strand
TCGTCGTTCGTCATTTAGGTGACAGCGACCACGCGCACGCACGCGCGCCGGTTACATTGGTGCCGCGACCAGGATTGTGTTGCTAGCACGGGTTGCAAAGCTGTTTGTGAGAAGCAATAGAAGAGAAGAGTGATGATGTTAGGTGACCCAACAGGGTCGCACGAAGATGATGGGTCCCCAGCTATGGACCCAAGTGCTGCAGACACCACTGCAGCCCCGGCTGTCCAGCCTGTGATGGCTCCCCGGATGCCCAGTGAGGATGTGCCATCTGGGACGACCGCCGCTGTCTCCAGGCCTCAGCATACCAGTACCCCTGCCTTTGTTGCTGTGGATGATACTATCCGCTTCAACACAAGGAATCCGGGGGTTGGAACTGCTGTGCTTGGAGCCCCAGGGGAAGGTATTTCTCCCATTCCTGAAGGCACTGTGATCCTGCACCGATCTCCACCAGCAGGAACATTGTCTAGGATTGCAATGAATGGGTTGCCTTCCTCCTCCAGCAGTTCTTCAGGGTCAGAAGGACCGCCGAGTTACGAGGAGTCAGTAGGTGTTGTGGATGGGGTGTATCGTCCCGACGCCGGACCTCATGGACAGGCTCCTCCCAGGATCGACTTAGATCCTTCACAGGGACCTGTCCCTGTGCTGTCGGTGTTGAATAGGCCTCCGCCGCCCCACCGACCTGACAACCTGTACCAACAGAGGTACGAAGAAGAGTGCCGAAGAATGGGCCGACCAGTTCCGGACCGTCCGGCATTGTCTCGACAGGAGGGCTTCAGTGGACATCCACCTGCACCCGCGGTGCACCCTTCTGCACAGGGAGGTTTGGGCCCAGGAACCCTACCTTCCAGAGCTGGAGGACAGTACTGGCGGGGGCAAAGCGCTCCCAGTGGAGACAGACCCTTTGAGTCCGGGCAGGATGGCCCCAGGTATCAGCCAACTCCAGATGTCCCAAGAGGCCAGTACATCTCCGCGGATGGACTTCAAGGCCCAGAAAGACGCTTCTTGGGCTCCGCGGACGTACTTCATGGGACACAAAGACGTCCCTTGGCCTCCGCGGTTCATGGGCCAGAACAACACTTCTTGGCCTCCGCGGACGGACTTCAAGGGACAGAAAGACGCTTCATGGGCTCCGCGGACGGACTTCATGGGACACAAAGACGTCTCATGGCCTCCGTAGTTCATGGGCCAGAACAGCACTTCATGGCCTCCGCGGACGTGGTTCAAGGCCCACAAAGACGTCCTGAGGGTCTCACTGATCGACAAGGATGTGCTAGGGACTATACAGACTTACCTGCAGGACCTTCAGGGCGTCCTGCAGATCAGTTTGCTAGAGGTCCTCAGCCATCAGAGCCATGTGCAAGGGACATCCCAACACATGAGATACCTGATCAAAGACGATACCGTGAGGAGCAGGTCTACTCCTCACCACCCCTGATTCATGAGAGAGGAGCTCGCTGGGATAGAGGACGCTCATCTCCTCCGGACTTCCGGGTCCCGAGAGAACAGGCCCCTGAGCTTGTATATGAGCGACATCCTTCCCAGCCCGGTTCCGCACATGAACGAGGTGCCGAAGACCCAGCTGTCAGCCGACTACTAGACGAGCTGCATGCTGAGAGAGAGAGGCTCGAGAGGACCATGCTGCAGTATACTGGTGTGGAACGTGGTATCCGCCAGGCTGATCGCCAGACCCGGAGTTACATCCGGCCTGACAAATATGAGCCTGGCCGCCATGTCAAGGTTGAGGACTTCATACGCAAGTTTGATGCCATCGCTGTCTGGAACGACTGGAATCTGGCTGAGAAGGGTGCCCAGTTGCTCATGAGCATAGGTGGCACTGCAAACCAGATACTCCAAGCTCTACCCCCAGGGCAGCAAATGGACTACCACGTAGTCCGCATGCGCCTTTTGGAGAGGTTTGGCAAGAAGGATTCGGAGGCCATGAACAGGTCACTGTTCTCGGCCCGGGTCCAGAAAGCCAACGAAACTCCCAGAGAGTATGCCGAGGCTCTTCAGACCATCATCGTGGATGCCTATGCTTCGGTTGATGGAGTTGCCCGCGACCTTATGTTGCTTAACCAGTTTCAGAACGGACTGCAGAGCAAGGTCACCAGAGCCCATGTGATGTTAAGGAAGCCCCAGACCTTCCTGGAAGCTGTGGAAGATGCCTACCAACATCACATCACTTGTGCCCTCTTGCAATCGGACTCTAAGGGATCCGCCTTGGAT
>PIVK01000625.1 GCA_003354135.1 Rhodospirillales bacterium | reverse complement strand
GATGGCGTGGTTTACGGAATCTGCGAATAGCGCATATTGTGCCGTATCGGACTGGATGGCGTGGTTTACGGAATCTGCGAATAGCGCGTATTGAGCCGTATCAGCATGGATGGCATGATCTGCTAAGACTGCGGAATCTGCGAATAGCGCATATTGTGCCGTGTCAGCATGGACTGCGTGATCTGCTAAGACTGCGGAATCTGCCAGTAGCGCATATTGTGCCGTATCAGCATGGACTGCATGATCTGCTAAAACTGCGGAATCTGCCCATAGTGCATATTGAGCAGTATCGGACTGGATGGCGTGATTTACGGAATCTGCGAATAGCGCGTATTGAGCGGTATCGGACTGGATGGCGTGGTTTGCAGAATCGGAATATGTTGCCTGTATTGCGGAATCTGCTAATAGTGCGTATTGAGCAGTATCGGACTGGATGGCGTGGTCTGCGGAACCTGCTAATGCTAATAGCGCATATTGAGCCGTGTCAGCATGGACTGCATGATCTGCTAAGACTGCGGAATCTGCCCATAGTGCATATTG
>PIVK01000132.1 GCA_003354135.1 Rhodospirillales bacterium | reverse complement strand
GAGGGTGAGTTCATTCTGGACACCGATGCCAGCGGATTTGGCCTTGGCAGCACCCTGTCACAGATCCAGGACCAGAAGGAAGTGCCGATTGCCTATGGTAGCAAGACCATGACTCGCTCGCAGCGCAACTACTGTGCTACTCACCGGGAACTGCTTGCGGTTGTCACTTTCGTGCAACACTATAAGCACTACCTGATGGGTCACCCGTTCACTATTCGGACGGACCACAGTTCGTTGCGCTGGCTGACCAACTTCAAAGAGCCAGAAGGAATGCTAGCACGCTGGATAACTATCCTGAGCAACTATGACTACACGATCATTCATCGAGCTGGAACCCAGCACGGGAACGCCGATGCCCTCAGTCGACGCCCTCGCCGCCGTTGTGGTGCGTCTTTCTGCGTTGACTGTGTCAACCTGCAGGAAGATGCCCCCGTTTCGGTCGATGAGGATGTCGTACATCCGGGCATTCGGAAGTCCCTATTGCCGGAGTTCGAACAAACAGGGGAAGCAGATGAAATGCCAAAAGAGTTCGCTAACTTGGCTTGCTTTAATTGCGGGGAGAGTGTCCACCCGAGGGACCACTGCAATTACAATGGGCCAAGTATTGAGGACCATCTGAATGATGTCATGCAGGGCATTCGAGAGCGCCGTCAGCAGGATGCTGAGCTTGGATTTGCAGCCACTGGTGGTGCACCACCGACCGACCCGGCACTCGTCCCAACCACTCAGCCTCGTGCTGTGGTTTACGACGAGCTAGCCCTGTCTGGTCTGGAGTTGCCCACCCCGGAGGTGGTCTATGCGAGACAACAGGATGATCATGACGCCCGAACCTTGCTGGGCCTCATTCGAGCTTTTGGCCAGAGTCTGCCCCCACCTGAAGTTCGACAACAGCAGAACAAGGAAGTCAAGGATATGATGACCGAATGGCCTAACCTGACCATAGAGAATGGTATGTTGTTGCGGATGGCCACCAATGAGCAAGGAACCACCAGGTTTCAGATGTACGTCCCCTTGAATTTGAGGACGGCCATCTTTTACCATCTGCACGCGGCGAACACGTCTGGTCACCTTGGAGGAGATCGGATGGTCGCCCGGGTACGAGACCGATACTTCTGGCCGGGGTACCAAACTGATGTGCGCCGTTGGTGCACTCAGTGTGCTACCTGCCAGAAAAGAAAGTCTGGAAAGGGGCGAGCAAGAAACCCCTTGACCCGGGTGCCGGCGACCTTCCCCATGGAGAGGGTCCATATGGATGTGTTGACGGTCAAACCGGCTAGCCGGAACGGTAACACCCACATTTTGGTGGTTACCGACAGCTATACCCGGTGGACGGAAGCGTATCCTATTCCCGACCAAAAGGCCGAGACGGTCGCCCGAGTTGCAGTTACTGAGTTCTTCGCTCGATACGGTATGCCATACTCGCTCCATACTGATCAACATCCTGACTTTGAGAGTAGGCTGTTTAAAGAAGTCATGCGATTGCTAGACATTGACAAGACCAGGACGTCTCCCTACCGTCCCCAGAGTGATGGACAGCCGGAGAGGTTCAACCGAACCCTTATCTCCATGCTGTCCATGTGCACTCAGGAGGCGGGTGCTGATTGGGAAGAGGTTCTGCCTTTTGTCATGATGGCTTATCGCACCACCGTACATGCTAGCACTCACTGCACCCCTAGCATGATGATGTTGGGAAGAGAGCAGACGTTACCATTGGACATTACCAGGTGTCCTCCACCCGAACCCGATGACATTGGTTGTACCACTGTGTACTCGCACAAGCTTCAGGAGCAGCTACGGCTGGCTCACCGCTTGGCAGATGAGTCCTTGGAGCAGGCAACTGAGCATCAGAAGAGGATGTACGACCGAAAGGCCAGACCACGCAGACCGGAGGTGGGCGATTGGGTCTGGTATTACTATGAACCTTTTGCCCACCGCAAGTTGTCAATGCCCTGGACTGGTCCCTACTTGGTCGTTCGTCGATTGTCTGAGGTCGTCGTCTCCATCCAGAAGTCGTGCGAGTCCAAGGTCAAGACCGTTCATGTGGACAATCTCAAACCGGTGCTGGGTGCGGTCCACCAAAACTCTTGGCTGCCTGAGGAACCCTTGTTTGCGAACAAGGCCACTCAGCTCAGCTCGGGACCGGTGGACATTCCCACACCGCAGCTAAGCCAGACAGGACGAGATCCTGAACCGGATAGACTCAGCCCTGAACCTTACCAGAGTGCCAT
>PIVK01000624.1 GCA_003354135.1 Rhodospirillales bacterium | reverse complement strand
ATAGAGCGCAGAATCGCCAATAACCACATTGTTATTATCAGTAAAGTCATCATTTGCTCCTGCTTCATCGCCTATAAATATGCTATTTCCTGTGTTTACAACTTCCAAACGCCCGCTATTCATACGGAAAAACTCGGTGCCTGCCATGTCAAAACGGATGATGTCTCCATCTTGGTTCTTTTCTACTTGTATCTTTGTATCATTGTCGTCGTCTGAAAGTATACTGCCATCTACGTGTTTGTTCCATCTTGTTGTATCAGCAGCTGTTATTCCTTTTGCGGTGGAGGTTGAAAATACAGGGTCGGACTCATCTGATTTGCTATTCCAGTTTTCTATATCAGCAGCTGTTATTCCTTCTGCGGGGGAGATTAAAAAATAAGGGTCGGACTCATCTGATTTGCTATTCCAGTTTTCTATATCAGCAGCTGTTATTCCTTCTGCGGGGGAGATTAAAAAATAAGGGTCGGTCTCTGTGAATTTATCTAATTTGCTATCCCAACTTGCTATATTAGCAGCTGTTATTCTTTTTGCGATGGAGGCT
>PIVK01000623.1 GCA_003354135.1 Rhodospirillales bacterium | reverse complement strand
TTATCTTATCTATCTTGATAAAGTGAGGCAAGATCCGTTGATGCCATTTATGGGATCAGGAACTTCTTAGGTGACATGACCTTAAATGTCAGAGGTCAAGGTCATGACCGAAATTGAGGTTAAACATTCCAAATCACATTAAAACACTATTAATTGCTTTTGTAGCCTTCCAAAACCAGTCTACAAAATTACCTGAGCCATAAAAAAATAAAAATATAAAATTACCTTGACCTTTGACCTCAGAGGTCATTGTGACCTTTGACCTCAATGTATTAAAAATCCAAGTTTGGGCACTACTGTGCACCAGAGAAGGACACTAAAGTTACCTACCCCCTATTTATGGGGTCAGGGTCTTCATTGGTGACATGAACTTAAAGATCAGATGTCAAGGTCATGACCAACAAATTAAGGCAAGATCCGTTAACGCTTGCGTTGACATTTTTCTAGTTTTATTTCATCTCATCTTATCTTATCTTATCTTATGAAGGCAAGATCTGTTAATGCTTGCGTTTACATTTCTAGTTTAACACTTAAGCGCGCA
>PIVK01000622.1 GCA_003354135.1 Rhodospirillales bacterium | reverse complement strand
TGGAAGTGCCCAAACTGGGATTCATGGTATTTTGAGATGACCCCCACCCACCCCCTGGGGGTGGGGCAAAAATATTTTATTTTTGTGCACATCCCAGAAACCAACCTGGATAACATGCAAAGCTTGGTTGAGCTCATTGCAATAGTGTAGGTGTGAGAGGGACTTTTATGTGTTTTTAATGTTTGACCTCAATTTTGGACATGGCCTTGACCTTTGATCTTCAAAGTCACCATTGAAGTTACTGACCCCATAAATAGGCGGGTAGGTACTCTCAGATTTGCCCTCTGAGGTCCAGAAGTGCCCAAACTGGGATTTGTGGAATTTTAAGATGGCCCCCACCCACCCCCTGGGGGTGGGGCAAAAAACTAATATTTTTGTGCACATCCCGGGAACCAACGCAGATAACATGCAAAGCTAGGTTGAACTCATTGCAATAGTGTAAGTGTGAGAGTGACTTTTATGTTTTTTTAAATGTTTGACCTCAATTTTGGACATGACCTTGACCTTTGACCTTCAAGGTCATGTCACCATTGAATGCACTG
>PIVK01000621.1 GCA_003354135.1 Rhodospirillales bacterium | reverse complement strand
AGCGCTGATGTGGCATTGAGTTATATAAGGAAGCTTTATCATATAGAGTCGGAAGCGGCAACCGCCAATATGTCTCTGGATGAGCTTTATGCTCTTCGCCAGGAGAAGGCGTTGCCTGTAATTGGGGAGTTTAAGAAATGGCTGGACAAGCGAGTGCAATATACCCCACCTCAAGGTTTGCTTGGCAAAGCGATCGGGTACACACTTAAAAGGTGGGAGAGTCTGGTTCGCTATCTTCAGGATGGGAGACTACGCCCTGATAACAATCTTGCCGAGAATGCCATCAGGCCATTTGTGGTAGGCCGCAAGAACTGGCTCTTCTCCGGTCATCCCAGGGGAGCAAAGGCAAGCGCAGCTATCTACAGTCTGATTGAAACCGCCAAGGCCAATGGGCTGGAGCCTTATCACTATTTGCGCCATCTATTAGAAAACCTGCCCTCTGCAAATACAGAGGAAGAATACAAATCACTGCTACCTCAGTACGTTGATTACAGTCGCCTTGTTCTGATATCTTGACCGGGTGGGTTTAATTTGACGCTTAC
>PIVK01000620.1 GCA_003354135.1 Rhodospirillales bacterium | reverse complement strand
GCTTCAACATCAATGAGCTGCCCTCAAATAAAATACCCAGCTTAAGGACACTCAGAACAGTTTGACGGTACCCTCTCATTATCACCAATATCTTTCTTAATAAAAGAGATAACCCCTACAAAGTATATATTGCCAGAAAGCTCTTTCAATAAGCTATTCACTTATGCTATTTATTACAATATGTATTGTGTTCTGTAAAGTTCACAGTGCAATATGTTCAAAAGTGACATTTTGGTTTTCAAGTTTGATTGCTCCTTGACCCTTATATAGGGCCCCCAAATTTTCTTGCAGAATTGAAGTACTCATAGTGATCTAGAAAACGTTGCTCCAGAATTTTAAGATTCTTTTTGGTTGTGGAGATATAGCATGTCAAAAATTGAGTACCTTGGGGGTTGACCCCCTCCCTCAGCAAAACTCATATTTCTCACCAATGGAGAAAGATATACAAAATCTGAGGCAACCTTTACTAGCCACATAGCTGCTCTTTACAACCACAAAGTTTGACATCAATATCTCCCATACTGTAGGAGTAATGGAGGTTGA
>PIVK01000619.1 GCA_003354135.1 Rhodospirillales bacterium | reverse complement strand
GATGACGACATCGAACTAACAGCGTCCCCTGGTGGCAGGTGGTATAAACATTTGCTTTGCTTATTAATAGGAAACAAAAAAGACTTCATATGTATACATTTGCAATTTCACGTTGAGGACTAGGCGAATGAGTTGAGGGAGACACAATTTGTTAACCGTAATATGCATTGATGCCAAAATAAAACATAAATGTATTTAGGGGCCGTCCATAATTGTCAACATTTACACAAGTGTACAAAACATACACTTTTTCAGACCACCCCCCCTCCCCCCAAAAGTGTACATTTGTCAACATTTTTTCTATATACCATCTCCCAAATATGTGCTCAAATGCAGCATACTTAACCTGCCAAACTGCCAAAATTAACTCAATGCATGTTAATATGGATTATTTGAGTTTTAATTAGCTCAAAATGTTTTGACAGCTCTTCGTTATCACCCCTGAAAAAATCAACATTTTTAGAAAAATAAAAAGTGTACAATGGTCCAGACCCCCTCCCCCCCTTAGTATGTTTTGTACACTTGTGAAAATGTTGACAAAATTG
>PIVK01000131.1 GCA_003354135.1 Rhodospirillales bacterium | reverse complement strand
TGCCAGTCTTTATTGCATCACTTCTGGTCTTCAGAATTCACTTTTGGTTTATGAGAGACAACTTCTAGATATTATGCTGTCACTACTGTTCGCTTAGAGTTACTTCTTGTTTTTAATAGACCACTTCTGGTATCCCGGAGTTACTTTCTTATTATGGCATATGGCTGAACCTGATCAAAACATGATCCTTTAAAGATAAGAAGTCATAATAACTGGCCTGTTATCAACTGGAAGTGATGTCCACTAAAAGTGGTCTTTTATTGACCAGAAATGACCCCAGTAGACCAAAGATTATGTCATAATGACTGGAAGTGACCTGTTATTAACTGGAAGTGGTGTTATAATGACTGGGAGTGACCTTTTATTAACCAAAATGACTCCAGAAAGCTGGAAGTGATATCAGAATGAGCTGAAGTGGCCTGTTACCAACCAAAAGCAACTCCAGAATATAAGATCAAAAGTGATGTATGTTATGATGACTGGAAGTGGCCTTTTATTGACAAGAAGTGACTCCAGGAGATTGGATGGAATGTCACAATGACCAGCATTGACCTGTAATCTTCTTGAAGTGCCTCCAGAGGACTAAAAGTCATGTCAAAATGACTGGAATGGGCATGTTATTAACTAGAAGTGGTGTTATAATGGCTGGGAGTGGCCATTTTTGACCAAAATATACTCCAGAAGACTAGAAGTCATGCTGCAATGAGCTGAAGTGGCCTATTGTCATTTAAAAGTAACACCAGAAGGCCAGAAGTGATGTCATAATGACCAGAATTGACCTGTAAGCATCTTGAAGTGCCTCCAGAAGACTTAAGATGATGTCATAATTACTGGACAGGGCCTGTTATAGGCCAGAAATGGCCTGTTATTAACTGGAAGTGGTTTTATAATAACTGGAAGTGGCCTTTTGTTGACCGAGAAGACTTCAGAAGACCATACATTTTAAGTGATGCCATAATGAGCTGAGCTGGCCTACCAAAAGTGACCACAGAAGACCAGAAGTGATGTCATAATGACTGGAAGTGTTTTTATTGACTGGAAGTGACTCCAGACTTGAAGTGATGTCATAATAATCAGAACTGACCTGTTGTTATCCAGAAGTGCCTCCAGAAGACTGAAAGTGATGTCATAATGACTGGAAGGGGCCTGTTATCAACCGGACATGACTCCAGGAGACCAGAAGTGATGTCATAATGACCAAAAGTGGTCTATTATCAACTAGAAGTAGCCTTTTGTTGACAGGAAGTGATGTCATTATGACCAGTAGTAGCCTTTTGTTGATTCAGATCGACTCTGGGAGACTAGGATTGATGTCACAATGAACAGAAGTTCTCTATTATCAACCATGAGTGACTCCAAAGACCAGACATTATGTTATTATGACCAGAAGTACCCAATTATTAACTAGAAGTGACATCAGAAGACCATAATGTCCAGAAGTGACCTTTTATTGACTGGAAGTGACTCCAGGAGACCAGAAGTGATGTCATGGTGACTGAAAGTGGTCTTTTGTCAACCAGAAGAGACCATAGGAGACCAGAAGTGATGTCATAATAACAGGAAATTCCCTGTTGTGAACTGGACGTGACTGGGCCGATTATCTGTAGGGGAGGCTACATTTAACTTTTGGGCTAAAACCATGGCCCTAGTTATTTGCCTTCTTGAGGCTCATCAGTGACAAAAATAGTAATAATAATTATATCATCGGAAATGGTATATAAGAGAATAAAAACAAACATTGCAAATGATGAAAATTGTCAAAAAATAAAGACTTATGATCATGTACATCTCCTGCCTAAAACAATGTGTGATTTGTTTAAGCATTTTGCGTCCTTTGGTAGGTTTTGAATAATTCAGAGTTCAAAATGCAAGGAAACAGAGACATATTATATATCGTTGGAATCAGCAATGTCTCAGCTACAATTGGGTAAAGTTTGGGTCCTTTAGCGTTATTCAAAGTGAAGATACAGTCAATAGATCAAGCCTACCCCTTAATTTTTAACGACAATTTTTGCGTTTTGGGAGCCATTTACAAAAACGTGATTTTCTCAGTTATTGCCGGGATAGGAAACGATCACCCAAATTTTTTTGTTATTCCAGGTAACCCCCTTGAAGATTCTGGAGAGAACAGTAGTAAACCTTTTCACTTCTACAGGACCCCCACCAGCTACTGGACTAGAAAAAAATATTGCCCCAACTTAGCAAGAACAAAATCCAAGCATGATCTTATAACAATAATAATAACTGTA
>PIVK01000130.1 GCA_003354135.1 Rhodospirillales bacterium | reverse complement strand
CACCGCCGCCATCTCGAATGCGCTACGCTACCTGAT
Organism: Rhodospirillales bacterium; assembly: GCA_003354135.1. Taxonomy (GTDB): domain Bacteria; phylum Pseudomonadota; class Alphaproteobacteria; order Rhodospirillales; family GLO-3; genus GLO-3. Next base: position 2,214 of record PIVK01000130.1, on the reverse strand, counting down.
GAAGGACGCGGAGATGATCGGCGAGGACGACCTCGCCTACCTGATGGATTCGATCGCATCCGAGGCCGACTGCCCGTTTAAAGGGGCCCACCAGCGGGTCCCGGCGGGGGAGGTGCTTGACGACAGCCAAGTCCTATCGGGCATCCGCGATTGCCTCGACAAGCTCCAGGCCGAAGCCGAACAAGCCGGTGAGGAGGTCATGGCGAACCTGATCGGCCTGGCCCGCGAGGCCGCCGCGCGCAGAATTGGCGTGTATGGGGGCGTAGAATAACCTCGGGACCGGCGCCTTCCGGGGACTGGGTGCCTTCTGGCCGGCACCCGGCGCCCCGGGTTCCTTTCTTCTCCGAATTGTTCAGTGAAGCTCCGCTCGCAGCTTCTGACGGTAGATGTCGATCGGCACCAGTTCGCCCTTGACCTCGGCACACCGGAACTGCCGGCCGTTGCAGGCCTGGGAGAAGTGGAATGCGGTGTTGTCAGTCAGGCACGCCGCATGACAAACTTGTGTCCAGGAAAACGGGGGCGGTACACTGTTGTTCTCTCGTACTTCTCCCGGGAATGAACACTGCGTATGTGGGTGTGTCCACGGGGTTACAAAAGCGTGGGGAACATACATGGGCAGCATGAGTGAAACGTTCGAGCGAATATCCGAATTTCGGGACTCGGAAAGCCTTAAGAATGGCTTGGCGCAGATCTTTCGCGACATGGGACTCGGTAGATTTGCCTATGTCGTCGTCCGTATCGACGGTATCGGCGACAACCTAACGCATGGTGTCTGGACTTATCCCGACGAATGGGCTGAAAGGTACCAACAAGAGAACTATGTCTCATGCGACCCGGTTGTCACGACAGCCTTGCAATCGGTCCTCCCTTTTCCGTGGCGAGGGGCGGACGATTGGGACGACCTGGATGAGGTCCAGGTCCGTTTTTTCGACGAGGCCCACGATTTCGGGATCAGCAACGGCCTATCCATCCCTATCCACAGCAGTAAGGAATTTGCACTGCTGACCGTTCTTCCCGACGGAAATTCAGAGAAGGCGACCGAGACCCTGTGGGCGGTTCGCGACGAAATTCACCTTCTGGCCTACCACGCCCACCACCACGCACAAAAGGTGCTGATCGATGATATTGCCGCCGAGGTCCTGCCCCATCTCACCGATCGGGAGAAAGAGTGTCTCCAATGGGCCGCCGTCGGGAAAACCTCCTGGGAAATATCGGAGATACTTGGCATTGCTGAGACGACGGTTCAAACCCATATCGAAAACGCCAAGGAAAAACTCGGCGTCTCTTCTCGACAGTTCGCAATCGTAAAGGCCATTACGATCGGACTGATCGAAATTCCCGATCATACTGCTTTATGGACGCCGAAATACTCCTAGATTCCTAGGAGAGACCGCCACCCCCGTTTTGCGCTTTGCTCTCCCGGTCAAGGTCGACCGGGAGAGACGACATGTTTGACGTCTTTACTCTGGAGACGGTGCCGAAGGGCGTCCTTCCTTCCTTTTTCGGACTCCGTCACGACGTCGTCAATAACCGCCTAGGGTGGGACCTTCCGGTCGAAGATGGCCGCGAGCATGATAAATTCGACAATTCGGATGTCACCATGGCCGATCTCATGTCAATCCGCTCAAAAGCGGGGATTGCCGGACCGATCCTGCCCGACGACGCAACCGAGGCGGTGGTCGGACGTCCTGCGGAGGCCGCGTGATGCAAAATACAAGTTTCACGCCCAGTGTTCCCACGGATGAAGAATTGAAGCCCTTCATCGAGTCCCTCCTTTATCTCCGATGTGACGCCGAGCGCAACTTGCCGGGGGCCTTCCTTGTTCTCGATCGCTGTTTACGAGAACTCCTGACGCTCCAAGGAAAAGCGGCAAATAGTAATGCCGGAACTAACGCCGAATAGACCGAATCACACCCTAGGGAGAATGATTATGACTGTGATCTATCCGCAAAAATCGAAACCCTGCGGGCACGCTCGTCATGAGGACGGCACCCCGCCCTCCACCGCCACTGCCATTCGCCGCGCCCTGACCCGCCGGATGGAGAGTTCTGCCGACTTCAAACAGAGGATCACCGCATGATGAAGACCGAAACCACGCAAGAGACCGCCCACGCCCTGCTGCCCGGCCTGCAGTACCTGGCCCGCGAGGCGCTGGACGCCGGACTCGCTGACGTCGCCGGCATTATCGGCCGTGCCACCGCCGACGTCATCGAA
>PIVK01000618.1 GCA_003354135.1 Rhodospirillales bacterium | reverse complement strand
TGTTGCAGGGAGGGCCAGCCTATATTGCTGATCATATTTGTGACACTAGATTTGTTGTGGTAGCTATGGCATGCAAACCTAGCTGCTCTCCTTTGTACTTTCTCCAGTTCGGCTATATCAGCCTTGGTATGTGGGTCCCATACCGTCGGGGCATATTCAACCTTCGGGCGGACCAGGGCAACATATGCTTTCTCTTTTAGGACTTGGGGTACATTTCGTAAGTTTCGCCGTAGCATCCCGAGAGTACTATTTGCTTTAGATGTGATGTTTACAATGTGTTTTTTCCATTCAAGTTTTGAAGATATGGTCACTCCGAGATATTTTATCTCTTTAACAGATTCCAGTGTATGTCCGCGGAGTATGTACTCATGGGTGGTAGGGGTATTTGATCGGGATACTCGTAAGCTGGAACACTTTGAGGGGTTTAACTCCATGAGCCAGTCTTCACACCATTTGTCTAGGACATCTATATCATGCTGGAGATCATGACAGTCCTGTTCAGTGTGGATTGGTCTGAAGATGATGCAGTCATCAGCGAACAGACGGGT
>PIVK01000129.1 GCA_003354135.1 Rhodospirillales bacterium | reverse complement strand
GGCACTCCCGGTATAGACCTGGGTTGATATCTCCGCCTCGAGGTTGTCGGATGCCACGCGGATGGCTGTGATTTTCGCCCAGGCGCTTTCCATGGCCGTCACTTCCGCGCGTTCCTCGGTTGTCCAGTCGGCCTCGCCCTGGTGCTGCAACTCGACGGCACGCGCCGTCATGTTGCGCTGTTTCCACTCGGGCGCGACGCCGAGGATACGCCGCCCGGCCTCCGCCTTTGCCTCGTCGACGGTGGGCAGGACAACCGGAACCGGCCCGAAGGCCGCGCCGTCCCAGGTGCCGCCCCCGACCGCCGTACCGTCGTCGTCGGGGACCAGGGCGGCAACGATGTCCGCGTGGAAGTGTTCGTTGATGTCGGCACCGTCGGGGATTTCGACGATTTCACAGACGGTGCCCTCTTCAATTCGTGCGAAATGTTGCATTATTCGTACTCCTGTATGATCACAACCCCGGCGTAGCCGGAACCGCTATAGACGCCGCCACCGCCGCCGCCGTAAGACGTCGCGTTGCCGCTGCCACCGCCACCAAAGAACACCGAGCCGCCATTCCCGGGGTAGTAAACGGTTGAAAGATTCCTCATTTCACCTTGTCCCCCGGTGACGTTTATGTCGCCGCCGCTGCCGACCCCGCCAGAGCCGCCGCTTGTTGTGCTGTGTATTCCGCCGGTTGCGGAACAGTAGGCGCCGAAAGACGACGTGCCGCCATTGACGCTCCTTCCGCCACCGGCCCCGACCGTCACCGGAACGGAGAAAACGCCGCTAACGTCGATCAGCCTGCGGCTGTATCCGCCCGCGCCGGCGCCGCCGCTGGTGCCGGAGTAGCCACCACCGCCGCCGCCGACGACCTCGACGAGGACCCTGGTGATACCGGCGGGCTTGGTCCAGGTTCCGGACCAGGCCGCGCCCCCGGCAGCGTTGCTTCCGGCAAAGACCTGCACCGATTTAAGTCCGCTGCCCGTCGCCTGGAAGGACGGCGCCAGATTGGGGCCGTTCGAGGTCAGCACCTGCCCGGTGGTTCCGGCACCCGCCGTCGCGGGGGCGCCCGTATTATCCCAGGTGAGGATTTCGCCTGCCATGCCGTCCGCCCGCTTGGCGTTGGTGACAGCACCATCCTGGATTTTGGCGGTTGTCACGGCGTCGCTCGCCAGCTTTTGGGCCGCCACCGCGCCGTCCTTGATCTTGGCCGGTTCCACGGCGTCGGTTGCCAGCTTCGCCGCCGTGATGGCCCCGTTCCGGACCTTGGCCGTTTCCACGGCATCCGCTTGCAGCTTGGCCGCCGAAACCGTGTCGTCGCCCGGGACGCCGATGGGCAGCGGGGCGCCGATGATCACCTCTACATTATCGGCCGGGATCGGGGCATCGAAGGTGATGGCGTCGCCGGAAACCCCGAACGTCGCGTGGTGCTGCACGACGCCGTCGAAAAAGACCTGGATATTGTTCTCGGTCCCCGGCGCGATCGAGAGTTGGAGCGACGCCGTTTCATCCTTGACGTAATCGTTCAGGGCTGCGGCGAAACCGTCGACGATGATGTTGCCGGCCGTAGCGCCGAATTCCGCCGTGGTCCATTCGTCGGGATCGGGATCGACGTCCGGGATGAAGACGGCGCCGCCGTCCGTGACCGCGAGGGACTTGGAGGCGCCGCCGTCGATGGTGTCCGTGCCGTTGGCGTTCACCGTGACGGCATTGCCCGTGCCGTCCGTCTTCTTGACACCGATCTGCCAGGGGCTGCCCAGGGACAGGCCGGAAATGCCCGGCAGGGCGATGGTGACGCCGCCGCCCGAGGCATCGACGGCGAACATCTTGCCGCTGTCGGCGTCCGTAACGGAATAGGGGCTGTCGGCGTTGGTCAGGAAGACCACGTCCCGCCACATGGCAGAATTGGCCGCCGCCTTGGCCGCCGCCTCGGAAACCGCCGCGTCTACCGCGCTGGCTGCGGCGTTGGTCTCTGCCGTCTCTGCGCCGGTCTGTGCGGTCTCTGCCGCCGTCTGCGCATCCTCGGCCGCGAGTCTATCGGTATCGGCCGCCGCCGCGCTGGCCGCCGCGTTGGCCGCCTGGTCCTCGTAATCGTCGACCGAGACCGCGACGTTGCCGTCCGTGTCGAAGACCACCGCCTTGTTGGCCCGCCGGGCGGCGGCGGGGAGCATCATGGAGGGCGCGTCGTCCGAGACCGGGGCGGCGATATGGCGGGTGGACTCCTCCTCCAATTCCAGGGCCATCATGGTCAGGCGGTCGAACACCGTCTCGTGGGTCTTGG
>PIVK01000617.1 GCA_003354135.1 Rhodospirillales bacterium | reverse complement strand
AAATTACAGAGCTCACTGGGCGAAAATTGAGCCAGCAGATCAGATATTGTTATCTAATATTCACTTACAACCATTAATTGGCAAACTGTGTTATCAGTCTTTCTAACTATAACAATAAACTGGCTAAAGTCACAGAAGTGGGGAGTCTATTTAGAAATATTCACCCCTACCCCCTTAAAAAATTACTGTCTGACAGGATAATTTGATGCCAAACAGAGCACCAATCGCCTCTGTTTCATTTAGTGAGACCTCATATTTGGGTGATATTATTTTTTCTGTGAATATATGGTAAATGTTTAAAATTTATAATTGTCTGGGGTTAAATTTTCCTAAAATATGGTTTCTGTGGGTTGAATTTACCACCCTAAAGGATTGTCCAAATATTAACATCAGGGTGGGTCAGCATACCTAGTGAGGGTTAATGTGGGTTAATTTTGACAAAAGAGAAATATTTACAGAGAGAATATGATTATGTTTCCTGATTTTACCCATAAGTTTGAAAGATATCAGAAATATCTAAAAGTTCTGTCTAATCTGTGTTTGTTTCCAT
>PIVK01000616.1 GCA_003354135.1 Rhodospirillales bacterium | reverse complement strand
GCTCGTCCATTGATCTTGCGACGGCTTTTCGCAGCATGGCCTTCAGTTTGGAGAACGCCAACTCGATGGGGTTGAGGTCTGGAGAATAGGGCGGCAAAGAGGGAGGTATGCCTTCGCCGTCTTGATCGCCTCGCGCACGCCGGCGACCTTGCTGCTCGGCAAATTGTCCATGATGACGATGTCGCCGGGGGTCAGGCCGGGGACGAGAACTTGTTCCACATAGGCATTGAAGGCCGCGCCGTTCATGGCGCCATCCAGGAGCATGGGGGCGGGCCGACCAACCTCCGGGTTCAGCGTGCCGATTTCATGAAGGCGCCGCTTTCCGAAGCGGCCCTCGTGGTCTGCTACCTCGGCCCCAAGGGCACCCAGGCCGTCAAGGCCAAGCTGGAGGCGGAATCTCAAGCCCGGATGTCTGGTGCTTTGTCATACCTTCGCCATCCGGGGGTGGACCCCGGTCACGGAACTGACGGCGGGGGACATCTACCGCTCGCCGGTGTACCTCTATCGTATCTGGAACGTGTAGGGGCTCACCTCAGCCGGGCAAGGTAACGG